>DAVZGU010000130.1:0-5748 GCA_052274215.1 Clostridium sp.
TATCTCTGTAGAACTCTTCTTTATCAAAATCAGTAAATTCTATTAAATCTAGTTTGTTCAAAATGATTGCACCACTTTTTTCAAACATTAGTGGATATTTCAATGGTTTGTCATTTCCTTCTGTGGTACTCAAAACACAAATTTTTATATCTTCACCAATTTCAAATTCTGCAGGGCAAACTAGATTGCCTACATTTTCTATTACAAGCAAATCAATCTTATCAAGATTTAATGCATTTAATGCATTTTTTATCATTTCGCCATCAAGGTGGCACGCCCCACAAGTGTTAATTTGAACCACTGGAACACCCTGAGCCTCTATTCTCTTAGCATCCTTAGTAGTATAAATATCCCCCTCAATTACAGCAATATTTATATCGTTTTTAAGCTTAGCTATTATTTTCTCAAGTAAGGACGTCTTACCTGAACCAGGTGAACTCATTAGATTTATTACATAGATCCCTCTTTCGCCTAGTAATCTTTTATTTATCGAGGTTATCTCATCATTTTTTTGAAGTATATTAGTAATTATCTTAATTTCACTCATATTTAATCCCCTTCTATAGTATTTACATAAAGCTCATATCCACTAATAATACTAGAGCAAAATTTATTACAGCATGGACAAAGTTTATTAAAATGGTCAATTAGGAATTTCTGTTTGCAATCCTTACATTCGGCTACTGCATTAACTTTTTCTATTTCTAAAATTGAGCCTTCAAGCATTGTATCCATTATACAGATTTCGAATGCAAAGTTTAAGCATTCTGGCATAACACCAGATAACTCCCCTATTTTTAACGATACCTTGTTAACTTTAGTTAATTTATTTTCAATTGCTTTATCTGTTACTATTTTAATAACATTTTGAATTATAGAAACTTCATGCATATTTATCTCCTAATTAATTTGTAATTCCTTCTTCATTAATATATATGTGAAATATTTGATTAAAATGTTTTTGCATGCTCATTTTTTTAATTTTTCATTAAATTATTTTCAATTATTTCATTGGCTATAATTATCTGCCCAATTGCTACCCCTCCATCATTAGAAGGTAAGTCCTTATGAGTATAGACTTGAAAATTATCCTTTTTTAGATTAAAAAATATTTTTTTAAGTAAAAAAGAATTTTGAAAAACCCCTCCACTCAGTACAACTTCATTTATGCCGGAGTCTTCTCTAATTCGTACACATATACTTACAGTTAAATTAACAATAGTATTTTGAAATTTTGAAGCAATAATTTTAGCTGATACGCCTTTTGTTTTGTCTTTTATTGCCTCAATAATCATTCCGTAGGGTTCTATAATATACATATCCTGTTCTATTACTTTATACGTATATGATTCTTCAATATCCATTTCTGATATAGCTTCAAGTTCAATAGCAGCCTGTCCTTCATAAGTAACTATATCTGTAATTCCAATTATATTTGCCATAACATCAAAAAGTCTACCCATGCTTGATGTCTCGATACAATTAATGTTTGAATTTAAAATATTAATTAGATTAATAGCCTTAATACCATATAATTCAAAAATCATATCATTAACCTCTTTTTTACTTCTTTGTCTACTTAAAAACTTATAAAGAGAAGAAACTGCCATTCTCCAGGGTTCTTTAATAGCTTTTTCTCCTCCCGGCATTTTTATATAATCAAGATGGGCAGCTCTTGCAAATTGAAGGCGGTCACAAACCAGAAATTCTCCACCCCACATTTTGCCATCAGTACCATACCCAGTTCCATCAAAACAAACTCCAATAACTCTTTTCTCTAAATTATTTTCAAACATGCAACTAACTATGTGCGCATGATGATGCTGCACGGGAATCTTAGGCAAATCATATTCTAAAGCATACTTAGTTGACATATATCCTGGATGCATATCGTGTACTATAAATTGGGGAGAAAAAGAAAATATTTTTTTAAAATGCTCTACATTTTTTTTATAGTGTTCATAGGTTTCTAAATTTTCTAAGTCGCCATTAAATTGGCTTAAAAACAAAAAACCTCCTTTACTGATGCAAAAAGTATTCTTCATGTTGGGACCACAAGCTAATATATTTCTCATATTAGTCCATTTAAATGGTTCAGGTACAAATCCTCGAGCCCGCCTTATGATTCTCTGCTGTTTCTCCACAACCTTTAATACAGAATCATCAACTGGGACATGTATTTCACGATTATGTATGAGAAAATAATCCACAATACCTGATAGACCATATCTTGCAGAACTGTCCTTATACTCTATAGGTAGACCATTAACATTTGCACTGGTCATAATAAGCACCTTAAGTTTTTCTGAAAACAATAAAATATGAATTGGTGTATACGGTAGCATTACTCCCATTGTTTTTTGATTAGGCGCAATATTTTGAGGTAAATCACAGCTTTCCTTTTGATTCAAAATAACAATTGGTTTTTTTATTCCAGTTAGCATTTTTTCTTCTAACTCACTTACTCTGCAATACTTTTTCACTATTTCTATATCTTTTATCATAAGCGCAAGAGGCTTAAATGGTCTTTTTTTTCTCTCCCTTAAGTTATTCACTGCAATTTTATTCAATCCATCACAAGCAAGGTGAAAACCCCCTAGCCCTTTTATGGCAAATATTTTCCCTTCCTTAAGCATGTTTTGAGCAAAACTTATAGGATCTTGTATATCTAATCCGTTACCTTTAAAATCCTCTATCCAAAGCTCTGGGCCACACGACCTGCAGGCATTTGGTTGTGCGTGAAATCTCCTATTTGTAGGATCTAAATATTCACTATTACATTCCCTGCACATTTTAAATTCACTCATTGTAGTTTTACTTCTATCGTAAGGTAACTCTTTGATTATAGAAAATCTGGGGCCACAATTTGTACAATTAGTAAAAGTATACCCTCGTCTCCTATTATTAGAATCTAGTATATCTTCTGTGCACTCACTACAAGTAGCTATATCTGGCGATATAAAAGTAATTTTATCTACACTCTTTTCACTTTTTTTAATTTCGAAATTAGAATAATTTAGTACTTTATCATCTTTTATAGTTATTTTTTCTATTCGAGCAAGAGGTGGCGGACTATTTTCAAGACATTTCATTAATTTGTTTATATCTTCCAAGCCTCCCTCAACATCTATATAAACTCCTTCAGAGTTATTATTCACCCACCCTTTTAACTCAAAAGCTTTTGCTAAATTATATACAAATGGACGGAAGCCTACACCTTGTACTATTCCCTCAACCACAATAAATCTTCTCTTTTTATCCATAATACACACCCTCTAATATTTTGTATTTCCGGAATATAAAATTACTACTCAATACTCATAATATTCAAGCTCAACAAAAATATTCTAAAGAAAGCCTGAAATACGAAATGTTGCTGCATAGTTTAATACTTCCCACGCTTTATAAATCATTAATATAGATATTTAATTTAAGCCTATTTTAAAAATTAAATTTTCAAGTTAAAAACAGAAATTTGTGGCATATTAAACAATCTAAATGGCACCTTTGTATTTCCCAGTCCACTATTAACATATATTTTTGTTCCTCTAGGGTTGTCTAATTTATAAAGGCCCTTGGTATATTTTTCTGATAATACATTTTTCTTTAGTGGACCATAAAAAGGAATGTATACTTGTCCACCATGGCTATGTCCACTAAGAACTAAATCAACTGGATAATCACTATATTTGTCTACTAAATCTGGTTCATGTAACAATAATAAATTTACAGACTTATTGTTAATTCCGTTCATTGTTTTATCTACACTATGATTTCCCATTAACCCATCATCTGCTCCAAAAATTTTTATATGCTTATCCTTAAACACAATGCTTGTCCCATCATTTTTCAAAACCTTAAATCCACCTTTATTCATTATCTCCTCATAGTATCTAACAGCCCCTCCACCATAGTCGTGATTACCATATATAGCATATTTACCTATTTTACATTTTATTTGTTTAAGAACCTCTGCTATATTGTCAATCTCATTATATGTTGAAGCATTATCTATTAGATCACCTGTAAATACCACTATATCGGCATCTAATCCATTAATTTTTTGGACAACCTTCTCTAGCTTATTTAAGTTGTAAAATTCTCCAAGATGTATATCCGTAATTTGCACTACCTTTAGCTTTTCATCCCCATTTTTATTAATTGTAACATTATGCCTTTTTACAATTAATAAATTTCTTTCTATATAAGTTGTGTATACTCCTAACAAGCTTACAAATAATATTATCCAAATAGTAATTTTTCTTTTCACTTTCATTTTTTATCATATCCTTTATCCTTAGTTTTAAACTATTCTAACCTTAATATAACCCTTCTATGTTACATTAAGGTTACATATCTTTATTGTTTATTCAAAAAAACTAGCTTATAAATATAATTTATAAGCTAGAGCTTAGTCCTTTATGGGGTATATTTAATTTTATTGTTTCCATCAAATATAATAAGAGATTTTGCGGCAATTTTTTCCCCTTCAACATTAACTTCCTTATTAGAAAAGTTAGCTATTACCTTTAAGTCCTCTCCATATTTAGTCATTTGGACTAATCTATCCTTTGATAAAATCTTAAAATCTGTCATTTCCTTAGTAATTGCCTTTTTACTAAAATCAGACCATACCTTTGTATGTTTTACAATAACGGCTTTATTCTTATTCCATTCATTTTTATCAATATGATAAAGTGGTGGTACATTATATAAAACCTCATATAGCATTCTATTTTCTACTTCATCTTTTATTTTTAATGTACCCCAGCCCCACCAATGAGAAGTAATAACTGAATCATTATAAACTAACTTGTATAGTGGAATTGTATATGCGGTATCCATAAATAACTTCTTATACTTATCCTTTATAGGTATCTGCTTTGAAAATAACTCTGGCGCTCCTCCATTACTTGAATAATATCCTCCCACATAATATTTACTATCCTTATTTTTACTCATATCCTTATCCATCCATGAAAAAGATGGTGTTTCTATGCCATGAGCAAATGCTATAGATTTGCTTGCAAAATCATTTCCTCCTTCACTTCCAACTACCATATTAAACTGTTTTTGAAGGTATTCCATTCTTTCTATTCTTGCCTTTATATCTCCTGCTTCTGTTGTAGGATGCTCTTTAGAATAATCATCCACCACTTCTCCTGTTGCATCTGTATCTAAAAACCACGAATTAAACTTTAGACCAATCTTTAAAATAGATGAAACTCGCTCCTTTACACTTGGCATAGCAAGTGTTGGATTTAACTTTCTTCCAGCCCCTTGGAACCCCTCTATCTTTTTGCCCTCTTTATTGGTTACAGTAGCATTTTCATAAAGAGATGTATCAGAAAATTTCGCTGTTGACCACTTTTCTTGTCCTGGCTTATGAATTGAATGATAAGAATCATAAGTACCTATTAAATATCCCAATTCATTTGCTTTTTCAACTAATTCCGGCTTTAAAAAGCCTTCTTGAAAGTCGTCTAATCCAACCCACATTTTATCAATACCGGACTTTTTCATATCGTAAAGTACATTAACAGTATTCGCATCTGCCCATTTTTCAATAGGATCTGCTACATCTCCTAAAGATGATTTTAATAAACCTTTATTTAAATCTATTAATTCTACTGGGTTTAATTTATTTATTCCCTTATCTATTAACCCTTTACTTTTTTTATCTAAATTCGTAAACACCTTAGGGTTATAAAACTCCACCGAGCGCGCGTTCATGGCTGGCGATTGGCA
>DAVZGU010000131.1:0-5744 GCA_052274215.1 Clostridium sp.
GATAAAAGCAAAGCTGACTTACTGGATATGACACGAGATTGGTTATCAACTTATCATGATTCAGTGGAAGAGACATTGGATGCTATAGAAAGAGCTATGAAAGAAGGATTTTTGTTAATAGCAAAGCGAAATGGCGAAGAACAAGGTATCTGTATTGTTGTCAAAATGGGATTTGAAGAGTTTCTATCTTCTTATCATCTAGCTTATATTGGTGTTAAAGCTGGTAATAAAGGTCGTGGCGTGGCATCAGAACTGATTGGGCGCGCAATTGAATTGACAGATGGTAGTATTTCTCTTCATGTAGATCTTGATAATAAACGTGCTAAAAAGCTTTACAGTAAGATGGGATTTAAACACGTATATGACCGTATGATCTTTAACTATTCTCATACAACTGATTAAGTGAAAATTTGATGCATATTTAGATAAGAAGACGTTGAACTTAGAGGTTAGAAAAAGAATGTGAATAAAAAAATTGGCAAAAGCCAGATAGTGAACTACTGAAATATATATTTCAGTAGTTTTTTTTGATATTCAGCATTTTGAATATCACTTGTAATTTATTTCACTATCGGATTTCAATTTAAAGATGAAGAGGTATTAATTAATCAATATTTTTTATTATTCTACAAGGATTTCCAACAGCGATAACATTAGCTGGAATATTTTTTGTAACCACGCTGCCGGAACCTATTACGCTATTATCTCCAATAGTTACACCAGGATTTATTATAGATCCACCGCCAATCCATACATTATTCCCGATAGTTACAGCTTTTGTATAATCAGCATTTTTGGGCCTTAATTTGGGATCAATTAAATGAGTTGCAGTAAATATGCTTACATTAGGAGCACATAAAACATCATCCCCAATTTTTACAAGTCCATCATCTAAAACCATAAAATTAAAATTGGCATAGAAATTTTCTCCAATTTCAATATTAGTGCCATAATCACAATGAAGGGGAGGTTCTATTTCAAAATTCTCTCCTATTTTTCCAAATAGCTTTTTAATAATATTTATTCGCTCGATTGTTTCCTCGGGGTCTGTGTTATTGTATAATTTCGTAAGATGTCTAGCTTTATTTCTTAAGAGTACTAAATCTTTATCATAGGCATTATATATTTCACCATTTAGCATCTTTTGTTTTTCGCTCATTTTATACACTCCTTATTCTATTTACTTAGTAAGTATGAGTATAGCATAGTAGAATAAACAGTAGAATTAAAGAGCCAATAAAGCTTAATATGGAAAGCAAAGTGATTAGAAATGGAACCATGTGATATGCCTTTAAAGCATATCGTATATATTGATAATAAGGGGGGCGTTTCATAAGAATTTGGAAAGGAAATTATGGCGAAATAAACATAGAAGAACAAAAAAACTAAGTCACTTAGATTATTTATGTGACTTAGCTTAATTATATGATTTTGCTTGAATCTAAGTAAAAAATTATTCTTTTACATTGTCTTTGCCGGTCATAGGCATCATTTTATTCATATGCATCATACACATCATACACATCATATGCATCATATGCATCATACAGTTCTGCATCATAGGATCCATTGGTGTCATTTGATTCATAGGCATCATTGACATCATAGGATCCATTTGATTCATAGGCATCATATGCATCATAGGGTTCATTGGTGTCATTTGATTCATAGGCATCATATGCATCATAGGATCCATTGGTGTCATTTGATTCATAGGCATCATATTCATCATGGGATCCATTTGATTCATTGACATCATAGGGTTCATTTCTTTCATGTTTTTGCAGTCCATTGAATAATTTTTCATAAAAATCTCCTTATAAAAGTTATATACAATATATTATTATGTAAAATAACATTTTATGTTACTACCTTTTCTAATTTAAAACATACTTTCTAAAGAATCTTTATTGTTTTATATAGCAGTAATTATAAAGATTTAAAGA
Organism: Clostridium sp.; assembly: GCA_052274215.1. Classification (GTDB taxonomy): domain Bacteria; phylum Bacillota; class Clostridia; order Clostridiales; family Clostridiaceae; genus Clostridium_AD. The sequence continues at coordinate 1,947 of DAVZGU010000131.1, forward strand.
GAATGACATGCCTGCAAAATTTCAAAATAAAATTAAACCACTAAAAAACTCGATTTTTTAATGGTTTAATATTTGTGATACTATACTATTTTTTTAATTCCGCTTTTCCTGTCAATTTACTTTTGGCATCCATTTTGAATGTAGATTTAGCTTCATCAGTAGTAAAATATATATTTCCGTCAACACTAGCATCTTTTAACTGGAAGTTATTTGCAGAAACATAAAGATCACCTTTGAAAGTTCCATGTTCTATACTGCCGTTAGCACTATTAATAGTTAATTTTGGAACAGTTAAAGTGAATCTAGCAGTTATGTTTTTATTCTCATCTTGGCTGTATAGAGCTATCTTACGTTGTATAATATCTTTGCCACCATCATCTTTTTTACCGTTTTTATACTCACCATCAACTACAAGCTCTTTATCAATAGCTAAATCCTTTGTTATTGCAATAATCCATGTGCCCTTGCTACTTATAGCCTTTTCAAAAGCAGCTGTAGTATTTACTATTGAAGCTGTGGTTACTACATTTGGGGTTGTTTCTGGTGGTGTTGTTTGTTTTGGGACTACAGGTTGCTTAGCGCACCCTACAAACAATACAGTTAATAGAGCTGATGTTAATAATACAATTTTTGATTTCATGAAAAATCCTCCTTATTAGTAAAATAATTATCGGTTTAAACGTAGTATAACCTAAATCATAAAAATTCATGTTTTAAATAAATTATATTTAAGTAAAAGTCAGATATGATTATTTTGTGCGGAATAATACATGTTGGAGAAATATAGAGGAGGAATTAATAATGATACAATTGGCGCTAAAAGAAATAGAAAAATATTTCGGAGGGAATAGTATATTTACACCAAATTCCTGATTAACCGGAGCAATTTAAAGTAATGGATGTTCTAAAAATTGCTTTTGAAATTCAAAATGAAATAAGTAAACAGCTAAAAATATTAGATTTCATACGCTGTTTTTTTATGGTATAATTTTCTTAGATGATACCAATAATAAATTATAAATAAAGTAAGCGAAATCAATCCGTGTAGCAGGCTACGCGAGATATTGGAAGGAAGTGAGTATTTAGTGAATTTGGGTACTTGTTGTACACTTACTCGCTAAAGATAAATTATGAATAATGAATTATTAGAAAAATATGCTCTTTTATTGGTGAAAACAGGAATTAATATTCAAAAGGATCAAACACTTGTAATCAATTCCCCTATAGAGTGCGCTTCTTTTACTAGAATTGTTTCTAGAATTGCTTATATAGAAGGTGCTAGGGAAGTAGTTATAAATTGGAGAGATGAATTGTCCTCAAGGATTAAATTTATGAATGCTCCAGAAGAGGTATTCTGCGAATATCCAGATTGGCAGAGAGATTTTTATGTGTCTAGTGCACGAAAGGGAGCTGCTTTCTTAAGCATTTCAGCATCTGACCCTGAGCTTATGAAGGATGTTAATCCTGAAAGAATGTCAAAAGCTAATAAGGCTGCTAGTACTGCAATAAAAGAATACAGAGATAGGCTTATGAGTAATAAAAATGTATGGTGTGTTGCATCAATTCCAACTTTATCTTGGGCAAAAAAAGTTTTTCCAGAATTATCAGAGGATAAAGCAATGGGAAAACTTTGGAACTCTATATTTAAAACAGTAAGGGTAGATACGCAGGATCCTGTTGCTTCATGGGAAACTCACAAAAGCAATCTAAAAAAAAGTATGGACTTTTTAAATTTAAATAACTTTAAATATTTACAATATAAAAATTCATTGGGTACTGATCTTAAAATTGAGCTTCCAGAAAATCATTTATGGCTTGGAGGATCAGATTATACCCCAGAGGGGATAGAGTTTATAGCTAATATGCCTACTGAGGAGGTATTTACACTTCCTAAAAAAACTGGAGTTAATGGAATAGTAGTAAGCTCAAAACCTTTAAACTATAATGGAAATCTAATTGAAGAATTTTCACTTACTTTTAAGCAGGGAAGAATTGTAGATTTTAAAGCAAAAAACGGTTATGATATTTTAAAGAGCATTATTGAAACCGATGAAGGATCTTATTATCTTGGTGAAGTGGCATTAGTGCCATATGACTCTCCAATATCAAATTCAAATATATTATTTTACAATACACTTTTTGATGAAAATGCATCTTGTCATTTGGCTATTGGAAAAGCATATCCAGTATGCATAAAAAATGGTGAGAATTTAAGTAGTGAGGAACTTGCAAAACTAGGGGTTAACGATTCCTTTGTGCATGAAGATTTTATGGTTGGCACAGAAGATTTGCAAATAATAGGTATTACAGCAGATGGAAAAGAAATACCTATATTTAAGAGTGGTAATTTTGCATTTTAAAGGATAGATATAAATGTTATTTTTGTGAAATACCTAGGGTATGATTTTATAATGACATAAAAAAATGATTGCATAAAAAAGTAAAAAAATATTGTACATGCATTCATAATATGTTAATATAAGTATATAATAGCAATTAATAATTGCTATCTAGAGAATCTAATATGATAAACAGCATATCCTCTTTTTAGGAAATTATTGTTAATCAAATTTAGATCTTAATTTTCAAATAAAAGGAGGAATATTTAAAATGGAAGACAAAAACTTAATTTGTAAAGACTGTGGAAAAGAATTCGTATTCACTGAGGGCGAACAAGCTTTCTACAAAGAAAAAGGATTCGAAAATGAACCACAAAGATGTGTTGATTGCAGAAGAGCAAGAAAACAACAAAATGATAATTCATCTTTCAGAAGATAGTATAAATAAGTAGTGTATAGCCCTATAAAACTTTAGTTTTATAGGGCTTTTTTTATTTTGTAGGAAAAATAAAAGTGAATACTTTAGATAAAATAAGAGAAACTATATAATATAAAAAAGTTGAAGCATCAATTAATATTTTAAGAATTCTTATCTATGAAAAAGGGGCAGGGTGATTGCAATGGAAAATGGTGATCTAGATGGAAATATAGATTTAATTAGTGATGGCTTAGGTAAACAAAGTCCTATGGTGGTAAAGCATTTTTATATTGGTATGGATCAACCTTTAGAAGCTGCTATTATCTATGTCAATGGAATTGCGAACAAGGATATTATTGATAGAGATATATTAAATCCTTTGATGATTCATATAGGAGAAAATTTAAATGGAAAGGCAAATATAGGCGATTATCTTTGCAAAAGGTATATTTCTATGAGTAATACATTAGTAGAAGTAGAGCTGAATGTAATAGTTGATTATCTTAAAAGAGGGAAAACTGCAGTACTAATAAATGGCGCTTCAGAAGTAATAATAGCTGACACTATAGGTGGACAACAGCGGGCTATTATGGAGCCTATGAATGAGACTTCAGCAAGAGGGCCGAGAGATGGGTTCGTAGAGAATTTAGAAGTGAATATTAGTCTTATTCGAAGAAAAGTCAAAGATAATAATCTCACAATTGAGTTATTTAATGTAGGAAGGCGAATGCAGAGTGACATGGCAATGGTTTATATAAGCGATGTAGTAAATAAAGAAGTGTTGGAAGAATTAAGAAAGAGATTAGAAGCTGTTGATGTAGATGCTGCACTTTCGGCGGGAGCGCTTGACCAATATATTGAATCCTATGCCTATACGGTTTTTCCACAAGTCGATAGTACAGAAAGGCCAGATAGAGCTATTGGAAATATGTTAGAAGGGAGAATACTTGTTGTTTTAGAAGGAACGCCCATGGTGCTTGTATATCCAGCAACATTTATGCAGTTTTTTCAGGCTGTGGAGGATTATACTCAAAGAACTGT
>DAVZGU010000132.1:0-5705 GCA_052274215.1 Clostridium sp.
AAATACCCTACCGGGTAGACTTTTTTAAATCGTCTACCCGGTAGGGTACATTATAATATTGGCTAGCCTTTTTAAGTATTTCAATATTAACAACATATTACATATTATTAATGAGAACCACAATGCCCAGAGCAACTACTACAGGATTGTTTGCCAGCACTAGAACAATGCTTCTTAGCATCTTTTGGCAATAATGTTTTAATCCAAAATCTAGAATCTTTATAGGCTATTGTGAGTTCATCTATATTTTCTAAAAGAGTTTCATCATATAATATTGGTAAATTATCAATATTATTTTTAATGTCTCCAGTTTTAAAATTGTCTAAGTAAATATCAACTTTTGCAGTTTTGCAACAACCGCTGACGTATACAAATCGAACGCTATCATAAGCATCGTCAAGTTTAATCATTTCCATAAGATTATCAAGAGCAATTTTTGAAAGTTTGATTTTTAAAGGTTGTGTCATAAGTCCTCCTAGTATAACTCTTGGGGATAACAAATATATTCCTGTTACTCCTCGAGGGTTTCAGAATAATGAGTTAATAAACCTTGCTTTAGGTTCCATAAATTCCAAGAAAGATCCACATAATATGCATGAGGATTATCAAATCTTAAAACTTCTGTCCATAACTTAGATACTTCTTGTTCGGAAAATGCTTTTATTTCCATAACAGACGGAGATTCATAAACCTGCTGTCCATTTTCAAATAGTTTAACCATAAGTTCTTTTATATAGTAATGTTTAAGATTTTTCTTTTTCCAGGTATAAACTGGATTAAATATTTCAAGTGGTCTACTTTCGTCGATTTTCTCATCATGTAAGGTAATAAAATCTGCAATGGCCTTGTGTGATGTTTTATCAAAAATTCTATATAATTTTTTAAAAGCAGGATTGATAATCTTTTCTGCATTCTCACTAATTTTAATTTTTGGTATTATTTCTCCATCATTCTCAACTGCAACGAGTTTGTAAACACCACCAAACACTGGTTCTGATCTTGCAGTAATAAGTCTTTCACCAACACCAAAGTTATCAATTTGCGCCCCGTTTTCCAAAACACCGCTTATAATATATTCATCCAGTGAGTTAGAAACCGTGATCTTTACATCTGAGTATCCAGCTTCATCTAAAATTACTCTAACTTTTTTAGTTAGATAGGTAATATCACCACTATCAATTCGTATTCCTATAGGTCTTTTACCCATAGGTTTAAGTACATCATTAAATACTTTTATGGCATTTAGAATCCCAGAGCGTAGTACGTTATAAGTATCTATAAGAAGTACACAGTTATCGGGGTAGGTTATAGTCCAAGCTTTAAAGGCATCATATTCAGTATCAAAAAGCTGTACCCAACTATGAGCCATAGTTCCAAGGGCTGGGATATCAAACATTTCTTCAGCGATAGTGCAAGCAGTACCAACACAACCACCAATAACAGCAGCACGCGCTCCATATATAGCACCATCATAGCCTTGAGCACGCCTAGAACCAAATTCCATAACAGGTCTACCCTTTGCGGCTCTACATATTCTACTCGCTTTTGTAGCTATTAAAGTTTGGTGATTTATTGTGAGTAGTATCATTGTCTCAACAAATTGAGCTTGTATAACAGGTCCTTTAACTATAACCAAGGGTTCACCAGGAAAAACAGGATAACCTTCAGGAACCGCCCACACATCACACGAAAATTTAAAATCCTTTAGATAATCTATAAAATCATCTGAAAAATCATTTTTGCTCTTTAAATAGGCTATATCATCATTTGAAAATTTCAAATTAGAAAGATATTCAAGTAATTGTTGTACCCCGGCCATAATACAATATCCACCACCGTCAGGTATTCGTCTAAAAAACATGTCAAAGTAGGCAATTTTATCTTGAACATTATTATCTAAATAACCGTTTGCCATAGTTAATTCGTAAAAGTCTACCAGCATTGTTAGGTTTCTTTCATTCCTCACATTAAAATCTTTTGAGTGTTTCATAATTTTTCCCCTTTGAAATTTAATAAAAGTATATAATGAAATTATAACATAATTATATATTAATGTTTAGATAAGATTATTAAAATAGTAAATTGGGTATAAGCATAATATATGAGCAATTTAAAGTAGGTGGATGAAAGTGGAGACAAAACATAATATGGATAATAAAATAGTAAGCAAGAAAATAAATTCGAAATTAAGTAAAGAACAAAAGGATGCTGTTTATTCTGTTAACAGAAATTTATTAGTAACAGCAGGACCGGGTAGTGGTAAAACAGTAGTTATTGTTAATAGGATTGTTCATTTAATAAATGAGAAAAACGTTAAGCCTAAAAATATTATTGTCATTACTTTTACAAGAGCTGCGGCTATTAATATGAAAAGTAGATATGTTGCTATTAATGGAAAGGAGAGAGTTCCGTTTTTTGGAACCTTTCATGGTTTGTTTTATAAAATTCTTAAGAACTATTACGGCCAGATAAACATAATAGATACATTAGAGGTATATAAACTCATAAAAAATGTACTTATGTCATATTTGGATGAGGTAGGTGATGAAAAAGTAAAGGAAGTTATAAATAATATTTCTGTATTCAAAACAAGTGGAAAGGTAATGGAAAATTTCTCTCCAAGTATTGATAAAGGAATCTTTATAGCATCCTATAATATTTATGAGCAGTATAGAAAAGAAAAAAACTTATTTGATTTTGATGATCTTCAAATAGGGTGCAGAGATCTGTTTATAAAAAATTACACAATACTTAAGGGGTATAGAAGCTTATTTAAGCATATTTTAGTGGATGAATTTCAAGATTGTGATTCTATGCAAGTTGAGATACTAAAGCTTTTAAATGAAGAAAATTCTATTTTTGCAGTAGGAGATGAGGACCAATGTATTTATGGTTTTAGAGGGTCTAATCCTGAGTGCATGGTTAAGTTTTCAGAGCATTTTGTAGGTGGAGGGAAATTGCCCTTGTCTACTAACTATAGATGTCCAAGGAATATAGTAGAAATATCCATGAATATTATAAAAAATAACGAATTGAGAAATGAAAAAAATATAACGGCATTTAAGCAGCATGATGGCATAGTTGCAGTACTTAACAATGTAAATGAGAACTCACAGGCAGAGGAAATTAGCTGTATTATTCAAAAACATAAGGAAGTTTATGATAAAAATTATGGAGCTAATGCCATATTGTACAGAACAAACGTAGAGTGCAGAAGTCTAATAGATGTTTTTATTAAAAAAAGAATACCATTTAAGCTTTTAGACAAGGAATATGACTTTTTTCAACATTTCATTTGTAAAGATATAATTGCATATTTTAAATTAAGTATTGATAAAAGTGATAGAGAGAGTTTTGTCAGAATAATTAATAAGCCATTTAGATATATAAGTAAACTAAATTTAGATAAATTAAAAAGAAATTCAGTAAAAGAAGACTGTTTTGAAATGTTAAAAGATATTGAAGATATACCGGTATTTCAAATGAAGATGTTAGATAAGTTAAAAAAAGATATACATTTTTTAAACAAAATGTCATTAGAAAGTGCTATAGATAATTTAGTATTAAGTATAGGATATCATGATTATATTAAAGGGTATTGCGCTAGATTTAAGATAGATTTAGGTGAGATGGAGGATGTTATTGACGAGTTTAGACAATCAGCAGAAGGATATAACTCTATAATAACTTTTCTAGCCCATGTGGACCAGGTTAAAGAGGAAATTAGTAAGCATAAGAAAAATATAGATGAGGATGCAGTAATACTTAGTACAATTCACGGTGTTAAGGGTATGGAGTTTGAAAATGTATACTTAATAAATTGTAATGAGGAAAATATCCCCCATGTAAATAGTATAGATAATAACCTAGAGGAAGAAAGAAGACTATTTTATGTAGGAATTACAAGAGCTATAGACAATGTTTGGTTATGCATTTGCAAAAGTGTGAAAGGAAAAGCGAAAGAAACCTCACGATTTATTAAAGAATGCAATATTATAGGAGTAAGCGGTACAGATTTACCTTTTAAAGAGGGAGATATGGTGATACATAAGAGTTTTGGCAGTGGAGTCGTAATTGCAATTACTAGTAAAGAGTTAGAAATTAAGTTTGGAGGAGAAATTATAAGGAAATTTGACACCAATGTATTGTATAATAACTCCTTAATTTCAAAAGTATAGCAAATGTAATGCAATACATAACAACAATTGACAAAGTATGTAAATATGGTATACTGAAAAATGAATTGTGTATTAAGGAGGGTATTTAATGGTTGCCTTTAAGCAAATGTGGGATGATGTAGGGTTAATTTTGTCAAATGAAAAGCACTCAGATATAGAAATTCTGGAGAGATTTAACTGTGGATTCACAGTTGAAGAGAGAGGTAATATAATTTTTATTACAAGAGATGACTTCGTGGATTTTTGGTGCAAGCTATTGTACTATAATGAATTGTCATTGGAACAGGCTTTAAAAGATGATAAATCAAAACCAAAATATATTTATACTATTATAAAAAAATTACCTTATGTATCAGAAAGTTCCGGTGTAATTAAGTTATTACAGTAGTTTTATTGAATCTTACAATATAATGTTATATAATTTTATTAAGCTCATATTCATATTCTATGAATATGAGCTTAATAATTTAAGTTGCAATTACGTGAATAATACTTAAATAATTTTGTGAGGAAGAGGTATATAAATGGAAATCACAAATGTACATTTAGAGGAACTAATATTTGCTTTAGATATAGGAACAAGATCCATCATAGGGACAGTTGGAGTAATATATGAGAAAAAATTCCAAGTTATTGCCGAAAGTTATATAGAACATGAAGAAAGAGCTATGATTGATGGGCAGATTCATGATATTCAATTGGTCGCTAGTGGTGTGAAAAAAGTAAAAAAAGAATTAGAACATAGCTTAAATATCTCTTTAACTAAAGTGGCAATTGCGGCGGCTGGAAGATTTTTAAGGACAACTGAAATTAAGTCTGAAATAGAAGTTGAGGGCGATAAAGAAATTGATAGGGAATCCATTAGAAGCTTAGAGCTTACTGCAGTTAAAATGGCGGAGGATGAAGTTACGGGTTCTTCGAGAGGTAAGCTTTATTGTGTAGGATATAGTGTGAAAAATTACTACTTAAATGGGTATGTAATAACAAATTTGAACTCCCACAAAGGAGAGAAAATTGCAGTGGAGATTATTGCTACATTCCTACCACGCTCGGTGATTGATAGCCTTTATGCTGTTATGAGTAAGGCTGGACTTGAGGTTGTAAGTTTAACACTAGAGCCAATAGCGGCAATGGAAGCTGCAGTACCACGAAACATGCGACTTCTAAATTTAGCTTTAGTAGATATTGGTGCAGGTACGTCTGATATTGCTATTAGTAGTAAGGATAGTATAAGTGCATATGGTATGGTACCTGTTGCAGGAGATGAGGTAACTGAAATAATAGCACAAGCATATTTAGTCGATTTTAATACTGCTGAAAAAATTAAAAAGGGATGCAGCGGAAAAGACAAAATTGAGTACATAGATGTTTTAGGATTTGCTAATGAGATAGACCCAGAGGAAGTATTAAAAATAATTAACCCTGTAGTTATGAAGATCTCAGAACAAATTGGGAGTAGGATAATTGAATTAAATGGAGGAAAAGCACCTAATGCGGTATTTCTAGTAGGAGGGGGAGCACATACAC
>DAVZGU010000133.1:0-5679 GCA_052274215.1 Clostridium sp.
CCCATGATTTTATCCATATCTTGTCCTCTAGCAGTAAGCATGATAATACCGAGCTTCGGAAAATCATTTCTTAACAATTCACAGGTTTTAAATCCATCCATACCAGGAAGTGTTATATCTAAAATTATTAAATCCGGGCTCTCCTGATGTACTTTCACTAAACCTTCTTCTCCAGATACAGCTTCAACTACTAAAAAGTTATTTCTTTGAAAGTTAATTTTAATAAATCCTCTAATAGATTCCTCATCTTCTATAAGGAGCACTTTTTTTTTCATAATCTCACCTCTTACAATGAAAGCAATATTCTACTACACTCTGCTTTACATATTATTAGCTATAATTATAACATAATGCACTATGAAATATTATAGGTAATAATATTGTAATTGTTTTGTAATATTTTTCATTACAATGAAATTAGCTTTAACAGTTATTGATTTTCAAAAATGAGTGTTCTAATAAGTGTTTGGTATCCGTATACATAGAAGAACCTTTTTTTATATAAAATATATTATAGGGGGAAAACAGTGTGAGTATAGATAAGTTATTTATAAACGGAAATATTTATACGATGAAAGAAGAAAATGATAAAATAGAGGCCTTTGGTATTAAAGAAGGTAAAATTGTTTTCACAGGCTCAAATATTGAGGCACTTTATATAAAAGATAATGTATTGGACGTAGTGGATTTAAAACATCAAGTTATTATTCCAGGCTTAACTGACTCCCATATGCATTTATATGCTCATTGTAAAAGCCTAGGAGATGTCAATTTAGAAACTGCTAGAAGTATTACTGATATTATCGAGTTAATGAGAATAAAAGCGGAGAAAACTGCTCCAGGTAAATGGATAAAAGGAGTAAATTTTGATGACACAAAATTTACTGAAGGTAGATTGCCAACTAAGGCTGATTTGAATAAGATAAGCACAGTTCATCCAATTATAATTAGAAGGTCTTGCTTGCATGTAGTCTGTGGAAATTTGGAGAAGATATAACAATTTATAGAGAGCTTGAAAAAGAAGGTAGACTTCCTGTTCGTGTATTTGTTTGTTTGGATGAACTATTTGAAAAAGAAGATTATAATGAAGCAAAGATGAGTAAAGCAAACTATGGGTCGTATAAGCTTTTCGTAGATGGTTCCTTAGGATCAGGATCTGCAGCACTTTTAGAACCTTACTCTGATAATCAAAATAATCGTGGTATCCTAATATGTAGTCAAGAGGAATTAAACAATAAAATGATAAATGCATATGAAAAAGGTATGCAACCAGCTATCCACGCTATTGGTGATAAATCCTTAGAAATGACTATATCTTCAATAGAAAATACTTTGAAATTATTTCCGTACAATGGTCAAAGATTTAGAATCATTCATGCGCAATTAATTAATAAGGGTCTTTTAGAAAGGATGAAAAAACTTCCATTGGTAGTTGATATACAACCAAGCTTCGTAAGCTCAGATCTACATTGGTTAAAAGATAGACTGGGTGAAAATAGATTAAAACAAGGCGGATATGTTTGGAAAACAATGCTGGATGCAGGTCTCATTCTTACAGGAGGTTCAGATTGTCCTGTAGAGTCATATAATCCCTTTGAAGGTATTTTCGCGGCTGTTACAAGGCAAGATCGTAAAGGTTATCCAGAGGGAGGTTGGTATCCAAAAGAAAAGCTATCTATTTACGAGGCTATCTGTTTATATTCTAAAAATGCTGCCTATGCTACTTGCGAAGAAAATGTAAAAGGTACAATTGAAAAAGGAAAACTAGCAGATTTTATTATCATTGACAGGGATCCTTTTTTAATTAAACCAATAGATATCCAAAATATAAAAGTGTTAAAGACATTTGTAGGTGGAGAAGAAAGTTAACTCATAGTTAATTCAATATAAAAGTTACAGCAGGATAGTACTCAAATATACTATCCTGCTGTTTTGGCAATAGAACTAATTATCTAAAATCTTTGGTCGTTCATTTTTTAGCTTTATCCTTTTTATTTTATAATATTCTCATATAAAGCTTTATCAATAAATTATTATAATTTAAAACTTTTCATGGAATTTTGAAGATCTGCAGCCATCCCAGTTAGATTTTCAGCTGCATTAGCTACTTCTTTCATTAATGCTGTCTGCTGCTCAGAAGCCGCTGCTACATTTTGAGAATTTCCTGATGCCTCATTTGATATTCTCGATACATTTTCAATACCCTCAAGCATATTGTGGGTACCTGCACTTATTTCTTCTACTACAGCAGATACATCTTGCATCTGCGATGCCATATAATTAACATCATGCACTATATCAGCAAAAGATTTACCTGCTTCATTAACCGTTTCAATTCCATCATTCACAGCTATAGTGCCATTATTCATAGCTGTTACAGCATTTATAATCTCATTTTGAATTTCATGTATTAATCCAGATATATTTCCTGCTGCCTCTGCCGATTGCTCTGCGAGTTTCCTTACTTCATCAGCAACAACAGCAAATCCTTTTCCTTGTTCGCCCGCCCTCGCTGCTTCAATAGCTGCATTTAAAGCTAATAAGTTGGTTTGCTTTGCAATAGATGTTATTAGTGATACTATACTTCCTATTTCAGTAGATTTGTCTCCTAATACTGATACTACTTGTGACGAAGCTGCTACTTTTTCACTAATGTTATTCATATACTCAATAGCAGAATTTATCACTACATTACCTTTTTCAGCTTTCTTAAATGTATCTAATGAAACATTGGTAACATCTTGCACATTTTGTGATATTTGTTCTATACCTGTAAATATCTCTTTTGCTGCTCTTGATGCATCAAGCGCAATCACTACTTGCTCCTCACTTCCCTCAGCAACTTTTTGAATATCTAATGATATTTCTTCCGCTGACTGCTGAGTTTGATCTGAACTTGCTGTAAGCTCTTCTGACGTTGCAACAACCTGTTCTAAGCTTTCCATAGTACTCATAATTAACTTTCTTAAATTATTAGTCATTCTATTTAAACTACTTCCCATTTTCCCTAATTCATTTTCACTGTTAATATCTAATATTTGTGTTAAATCCCCTTCTGCAATAGCGAAAGAAAGATCATTTACTCGCTTTATATTTTTTGTTATGTATGAACTTAATAGAAGCACTACAATAATAACTAAAACAGAAGAAATTACTAGAATTGAAATAATCTTTATTAATAAATTTTGGAGTGATGAATAAAGTTCACTCTCAGGCATTATTAATGCAACTATCCAATTTGTTTCGGGTACTGTTTCATAGTAGACTTGGTTTTTATCATTTTCATCTTTATATGAAGCATTACCATGTTTATCTTTTATAATTTTTTGACCTAGTTCAGCAATAGCCTTATTAGCATCCTCAGTGATCTTTACTTTCATTATTTTCTCATTACTATCTCCTGCTAAATATGTGCCATCGCCATCTAAAAGCAAGGCCTTTCCAGAATTACCAACTTTAATCTCAGATATATTCTTTTGAATATGTAGCAAATCCATATCAGCTGTAGTAACTCCAAGAAATTTTTTCTTTTCATCATAAAAAGGAGCCGTAGCTGTTACCATAGCAACATTAGTTACTGGATCTACATATGCAGAAGACCAAACAACAGTCTTATCAGTATTTGAACCTAAAGTATACCATTCCTCTTTGGTGTATTCATATTGTGAAGCTATGTACTTATCTGAATACTTTGGTTTTCCATTGTCTTTAAATGCATAAGGAGAAAAATACTTTAAAGCCGGATCACATTTATAAGGTTCAAACCATATTCCTAGCCCAAAAGTATCCTCATTTATACTTATACTGTTTTGTGTAATAGAAACAAAATCATCCTTTTTCATATCTTTACCTAAAGCTTCTATACTTCTTGATATTGAAGCTGGAATTTGACCGTGTTTTTGTAAATTTGTTTCTATCGAGTTTATTGTTTCCTTTAATTGATGATCCATTTTTTGTTGAATCTCAGTACTTATTGTTGTTTTTGCATTATTATAAGCAAAGATTCCTATAGCCGTAAAAGTTATCAAAAATACCGGTAAAATTGATGTTAATATAATTGTATTTATTTTCTTTGCTTTATTTAGAAATTTGAAATTCTTACTATCAATTGTTTGTTTCATAATATCCTCCTTATTTTTATTTTTATTTTCACTTTATTATCGTTCTTTTTTAAAAATTCTTTATGCAATAATTCCCTGTAATAATGTTTTGCATTAATAGATTCTATAAGTTCATAAAAATATTATATAATGGTGGTATAATATCGCTAAGCAATACGAATCAACCAATAAACAAAAGGAGTTGTTAATATGAAAATACCAATTTATCAAGTAGATGCTTTTACAAAAGAACAATTTAAAGGTAATCCAGCCGCCGTATGTTTATTAGAAAAATGGTTGAGTGACGATTTGATGCAGAAAATCGCTAAAGAAAATAATCTATCTGAAACAGCATTTGTTATCCCACTTGAAGGTTTTGAAATAAATCAGGAAAAGATATTTTCATTAAGATGGTTTACACCCAAAACTGAAGTTAATTTGTGTGGGCATGCGACTATCGCAACTTCAGAAGTTTTATTTAATGAAATAGGAATTCAAAGTGAACAAATTATTTATGAAACTCAAAGTGGTACTCTTATTGCTAAGAAAATTGATAACGGAATCGCACTGAATTTTCCAATAGATGAGCCTTTAGAGATTAGTTTATCAAATGATATTTTAGAAGCCATGGGAATAGACAGTTATGAAAATGCTATTATCGGAAAAAATACAAAGAAACTTGTTATTCATTTAAAAACAGAAAGCGAAGTATTAAAATTAACTCCTAACTTTGAAAAATTGAAACATTTAGAATTTAAAGTAGATGTAAAAGGGATTGGGGTTACTTGTAGTGGAAATGCAAAATATGATTTTATAAGTAGGTATTTTAATCCGTGGGCAGGAGTGAATGAAGATCCAGTTACAGGTTCAGTCCATACACTATTAGCGTCATATTGGAGTAGATTATTAAATAAAGATAAGCTGAAGGCGTATCAGGCTTCTGATAGAGGTGGAGAAATCACATTAAATGTATTGCCAGAAAACAGGGTAGAACTAATAGGGCAAGCAGTAATCGTATTAAAGGGCGAATTATATACATCGTAATGATTTAATAAAGTATCCTAATTAAATTTCATTAATGATAAGCATAATAATACTGCCTATACTGGAATGAGGAAATGGGCTCTGAAAAAAGCACTTAATCATATTAAGTGCTTTTCTATTTGAATTATTTAATTCTTCTTACTAATGACCAACTATTTCTATAGCATGAAGTATAAGTCTAGGCTAAGAATTTTAGGGTTTCTACTCTTTTATTATATATGGTACAGTAAGCACTGCCACATTTCTGTTTTTATATAGCATACTCTTTATAAAATATGCTGTTTGGTTATGAAGTAAATTATGCCACCACTTAGTAATAACAAATTGTGATATTACAACTGTCACAGTTTCTCCATGTTTTGAAGCACGTTCCTTAGATTCTATAAAATTCATTAATGGCTTCATTATGTCTCTATAGGAGGAATGTTTTATTATTAATGGAATTCCGGGATTATACTCTTCCCATTTTCTTTCTAATTTTTCTGTAGCTTCAGCATCAGTTGATACATGAAAGGCAACTACATTTTGTGATAAG
>DAVZGU010000134.1:0-5664 GCA_052274215.1 Clostridium sp.
ATCAACTTTTTTATGACTTCTACCTATTTGAATTTCACACAATTTATGTTACATTTTAGTTAGTTATAAAAAAATCGAAATTATTATATCTATTTACACAGTAGCATTTGATAAATGCAGTTGGAGGGAAAAATGGCTAATTTAAAAAGAGAATTTGGTGAAGGACCTATATATACGATAACTAATTATATATTCTGGTTTTTCTTGGGCAATCTGTACTTTCTACTTCTCAATATTCCACTACTTTTCATATTAATTGCACTTTTTTCTAATGGTTCAAATACAATTCCACAGGGGTTTATTCCTATTATTATTATATGTTGTATCCCAATAGGCCCTGCCGCAACGGCTCTTCTTAGTGTGATGGGAAAACTTATCCGGGAAAAAGATATAAATATTACGAAAGACTTTTTCAAGGCTTATAAAGTTAACTTTTTTCACTCATTATTCTTTTGGTCTCTAGAAATAATTATACTATCTATACTATTTATTGACATCAAATTAGTTATTTCAAATAGTTACCCAAAATTTTTAACTGTTTTTATTTTTATAGTTGTAGCTTTTATTTTTTCAATGAGTCTTTATGTATTCCCAATAATCTCAAGATTTTATTTAAGTACAAAAGATATTCTTAAAACTGCTGCATACTATACCATTCGTAAATTTCATATTACAATTTTGAATTTAGCTAGTTTTTTGGTTGTAATACTCATATTTTTTAAAGTTTCTACCTTTATATTAGTATTTATATCAAGTATTATCTGTTATTTAATAATGTTCTATCAACAAAAAATACTATTGGAAATTGAGTGTAATCTTAAAAAAAATACTGAGAAAATTCAGGAATAAAGCATTTTCTAAAAATAAAAATAGGGGACAATTCATTACTATTTAACAAAACAGTAATGAATTGTCCCCTCAATTTCCCTTCATATGTACGTTTATCTATGCTAAAATATATAATACAAGGTAATTAAATGTTTGTCACCTTAAAACAGGAAGAAGGCCAAAATGGATAAGAACATTAAAAAATACTTCAAATCAGAATCGATTTTTTTCATAAGTGCTGTAAAATGGATAAGTATTTCAACCTTAATTGGCGTTATAGTAGGAACTATAGTCGCTCTTTTTATAAAACTAGTTTCCTTTGGAGTTAAATATGTGTCAAGTATAAATTATTATTATCTTTTCCTTCCTATAGCCTTATTTTTAAGTTCTTTTATAATAATAAAACTTGCCCCTAATGCGAAAGGGCACGGAACAGAAAAAGCAATTGAGGCTGTTCATAAAAATTCAGGAAGAAGTGATTTTAAAATTGTACCAGTTAAACTTGTTTCCACTTTGGTCACCATCATTTTTGGCGGCTCAGTAGGTATGGAAGGACCTGGAACTCAGATAGGAAGTGGAATCGCATCACTTGTGAGTAAACTTTTTAAAATGGATGACATAGACACAAAGCGACTAGTAGTCTGCGGGATAAGCGCAGGTTTTGTTGCAGTTTTTGGCGCCCCCATTGGTGCGGCAGTATTTGCAGCTGAAGTTTTATATATTGGAAAGATTTCATATGTGTCACTTCTACCATCAGTTATAGCATCTTATGCCAGCTATTTTACGGGTTTATATATAGGAACTAATGCATTGAATTATTCAATAACATATATACCCAAAATTCATGTATTAATGTTTTTAAAGATAGTTGCATTCGGTATATTCATTGGGATTGCTGCAAGATTATTTATCGCCTTTATAAATTTTACAGAAAAGATATTTGGAAGAATAAGATTTTTTAATCCTCTTAAGGGCATAATAGGTGGAATAATTATTGTTATATTTGTACTCCTTGTTGGATCTAACGACTACATTGGAATAGGTGAAAATGTTATAGATAGGGCTCTTTCTGGTGGCAAACTAAATAATCTTTCATCTTTATTTAAGGCTTTTACCACTTCTATAACCCTTTCAAGTGGAGGAAGTGGGGGGATTTTAACACCTATGCTTTATATAGGCGCCTCACTTGGGAATATATGGGCGGTAATTTTCAACCAAAACATAGCATTTTTCTCAGCTATTGGAATGGCAACGTTCTTTGGTTGCTGTGCTAATACCCCTATTGCTGCGATTATAATATCCTTAGAACTTTTTGGACATTCTACTAGTATATATACATCTGTAGCATGTATGGTTGCATACTTGATTATGGGACATATGAGTATTTATCCAACTCAAATTCTTGTAACAAGTAAATCGCCATCAATTAAATATGATGCTAACAAAGAAATTTGCGATTGTAAAAACAGGGACGTTAACTTAAAGTATGGGTTCCAGAAAAAAATGTTTGGAGATAAAGATAAGGATTAAAAAACAATATATCCTTGCAATACAGAGAGTAATCTTTTATATTAAATATAGGACATATATCTATTATAAATAACTTAAAATATCATAAGAATTAATATATATAACAAGGAGGAATTTACATTGAGTAAAATTGAACAACTAACCGTAGATACTATAAGGATTTTATCAGCTGAGGCAATAGAAAAAGCAAAATCGGGACATCCAGGCCTTCCGCTTGGAGCAGCACCAATGGCATATACATTATGGGCAAAACATATGAAGCATAATCCTTGCAATTCAAAATGGCAGGACAGAGATAGATTTGTATTGTCAGCAGGGCATGGATCAATGCTAGAATATTCTCTGCTTCATCTTTTTGGATATGGTCTAACTATTGAAGATTTAAAGAATTTTAGACAATTGGGAAGTTTAACACCCGGTCATCCTGAGTATGGTCATACAAATGGTGTTGAAGTTACCACAGGCCCACTCGGACAAGGTATTGCTAATGCAGTAGGTATGGCAATAGCTGAAAGCCATCTTGCATCAAAATTCAACACAAAAGAACATGCTATTGTAGATCATTATACATATGCTATATGTGGTGACGGGTGTAATATGGAAGGAATCTCTGGAGAAGCAGCGTCCCTAGCAGGTACCTTAGGCCTTGGAAAGCTTATTTTAATGTATGACTCAAATAGTATAACTATAGAAGGAAATACCGATATTGCATTTAGAGAAGATGTAGGTAAACGATTTGATGCCTATGGATGGCAAGTTTTATCTGTAGAAGATGGCAATGATATGGATGCAATAAGTAGTGCCATTGAAACTGCAAAACTCGAGTTAAATAAACCTTCCTTTATTAAAATTAAAACTATTATCGGATTCGGTTGTGCTAAAAAACAAGGTACTGCCTCAGCACATGGAGAACCACTAGGAGAACCTAATATAATTGAAATGAAAAAATGCCTAGGCTGGAACCTCGATCCATTTACAGTTCCCAATGAAGTAACTAATCATATGGAAAATGTAAAGTCAGAGCTTATGAAAAAAGAAGAAACTTGGAACACACTTTATGCGCAGTATAGTGAAAAAAATCCTGAACTTGCTAAGGAATATGAAACATGGCAAAGCGGAGAACTTTCTGTTGATTTACTTAAAATCGAAGATATGTGGAAGTTTGAAGGCCCGGAAGCAACAAGAAACTCTTCTGGCGCAATAATAAATATATTAGCAAAACATGTACCAAACCTTATAGGTGGTTCAGCAGATCTTGCTCCTTCTAATAAAACCTATATGAAGGGTAAAGGTGATTTTTCTATGGAAGATAGAACTGGCAATAACCTTCATTTTGGAGTAAGAGAGCATGCAATGGCTGCTATTGCAAATGGAATATATGTTCATGGAGGTCTTAAACCCTTTGTTTCAACTTTCTTTGTATTTAGTGATTATATGAAGGGTGCAATGAGATTGTCTTCCCTTATGAATCTCCCAGTAGTTTATGTTTTAACTCACGATAGTATAGCAGTTGGTGAAGATGGTCCAACTCATGAACCAATTGAACAACTTGCAGCTTTACGAGCTCTACCAAACTTTAATGTGTTTAGACCAGCTGATTCAAGAGAAACAGCTGTTGGCTTTTATGCTGCAATGACTTCAAAAACAACTCCTACTGCATTAATACTAACAAGGCAGAATCTTCCTTTGTATGAAGAAAGCTCAATCGAAGCTTTAAAGGGTGCATATGTATTGAAAACCTATGAAGAGAAAGGCAAAATCCCTGATATTATTTTAATGGCTTCTGGTTCTGAAGTAGAATTTATTTATGAAGGAGCTAAGATATTAAATGACCGTGGTATCAAGGCTAGAGTAGTAAGTATGCCATCCTTAGATTTGTTTGAAGCACAATCAAAAGGGTATAAGGAATCTATCTTGCCACCATCCATAAGAGCTCGATTGGCAGTTGAAGCTGCTTCTTCCTTTGGTTGGCATAAATATGTTGGAATAGACGGAGATGTAATCTCTATTGATAGATTTGGAGCTTCAGGTAAAGCCGAAGATTTATTTAAAAAATTCGGATTTACAACAGAAAATGTTGTTAATAGAGCAATTAAACTGCTCCGTAAGTAATTAAGTTATAATTTTATACTGAATAATTTTTTGAATCTTACACATAATATTATTAATGGTTATTAACTCACAGCTAGATAGATGAGCTCATCATTAATATAGATACAGCTAAAAGTTACTAACTACCATATATATTAAATGAACTGTTTTAAATTTAGTTTTTAGCTGTAACTATTATTTAATGCAGTTCATTTAATATTGTATTTTAAAAGCATTTATAAATTAATACTACAAATATTTATTTAATTTAACATATAAAAATAATCAAAATAATTATGTCATACAGAATTAGTAATACACGTGTCAATTATGAGATATGTTCCACCCTCCTCTATTTCTAAAAAACTCTTTATTTATTAGCTCAATTATGATATTATGTAGTAAATTAGTTAAAAAGGAGGTTGATTATTATGTCATATAAAATTACTGATGCATGTGTAAGCTGTGGAGCTTGCGAACCTGAATGCCCAGTTAACGCTATAAGCCAAGGAGATTCACTATTTGTTATCGATGCTGATACTTGTATCGATTGTGGAGCTTGTGCAGGTGTTTGTCCTACAGGCGCTCCAGTTGAGGCTTAATTAGAACATATATCTTATGATTAAGATACAAGCTACTGACTTTTGTCAGTAGCTTGTATCTTTTTTATTCTGTTATATCATGAAACCCTTCCCCAAGGGTTTCATGTACGTTATATGTGATTATAAATGCTTTTTTATCAATTTCTTTTATATAATTTTTTAACTTTATGAACTGCTTTTTACCTAATACAGTGTTTATAACTTCTTTTTCGTCATTAGTATAAGCTCCTTTAGCAGTATATAAAGTGGCCCCCCTATTTAACTCTTCTATAATAAACCTTTTTATATCTTCACCTTTTGAGCTAATTATTTCAACTTTTTTACAAATGTTCATTCCTGCAATAACTGCATCTATAATAAATCCATTAATAATAACTCCAAGCAATGCATACATTCCAATTTTAGGACCGAACGCTATACCTGCCAAGATAGTCACTAAAAAATCAGCCAAAAGTAATGACTTACCTATATCTAAGTGAAAATATTTATTAAGTATTTTAGCTATTATATCAGTTCCTCCAGTAGAAGCATTTTGATTAAACACAATACCCATCCCTACTGCTCCAATTAATATTCCAACTATTAATTCTAGAAATAAATCATTTGTTATACT
>DAVZGU010000135.1:0-5657 GCA_052274215.1 Clostridium sp.
AAGTCTCAACTATACTTTCAAAAATAGCTCCATAAGTCTCTTTAAAATTAACATTTCTTGTAAAAAATGAAATTCTATAAAACTCTTTTCCATCATCAATAAAATATTCATAGGCCTTGTACCAATTATCATCGGTTACATTAATTAAGTATTTCACTAAGTATGTTTTTTTGCCATTTATAATGGTGTCCTCTATTTTATAACTTCTAATCGCATTTTGCTCCTGTGATATCTCTTTGCTACTCTCTAAAAATGCTTTTAAGTCCTGTTTACCTTTCCAAACTTCTACAAAGCCATGAATCACTGCATCATTTGATTGAAAATCATTATGATACATAATTTCACCACCAGAAAATTTTTTTTCTTTAGTTGTCCATCCAACCGGCAATTTATAACTTACCTTTCCGTCTATAGCTGTATAATCATTAAGCAACTTAATATTATTCTCCACAAGAATAGTAGTTTTTAACTTGTCATCAAATTGTTTTGATATCCCCAAAAGCGTGATCATCAGTCCGAGGATTATTACTATAATTCCAACTTTTTTTCTGTTTATAAGTATAACCTTCAACGTACCCCTCCATATATTAATCTTAATATACTATATGATATATATTAAAGGAATATTAAAAAATTAAATGTGCGACTAAATTACTTAGCCACACATTTAATTTTACATATATTATTTTTTTAAAGGTACAACAATTGTAGAATTTTTAAAATCATAAAACATTAGCCAATATCCCATTTCATCATTTTCTTTATCTGGAATCCAACTTACAAAACCAGTTTTTCCTCCATAAGGCTGATGAGTTTTAGCTCTGCTTCCCGGTATTCCATAAACAATATATTTCATTTTCCCACTTGAGTCACATTTATACCCTAACATAAAAGATTTATAGTTTCTAATATACGGATAATAAGAAATCATAGGATAATATGCTATTGTATATTTGTTATAGTCACTCAAATCATACATATTTTCTAAATTACTTACAGGTACCTTATACCATTTGCACCATTTAATTTCATTAGAAAAATCAGGTACTTCGTCAAAATCTTGCGCTACTGCCTTGAAGAATTCCCCCATAGTGCCTTTAGGATATTCCTCTTTCCAAGAATTTTTCTCCTTATAATTACACTCATCTTTTTTATCTTCTTTATGTTTCTTTTTATTCTTATCTCTATTTACATCAAAATCATCTTCAAGTTTCTTAACTTCATTTTCTCCCTCTAATTTGTCTGAAATCTCAACATCCTCAATATTAATTCTTTGCGTAGTATCTACTTTATCTTGAGGTTCTAAAGGTCCAACATCTTCGATATTACCTCTTTTTTTTGTGTCTACTTTTTTATTTGCTGCTTCATCTACCGTCTCCTGAGCCTCTAAATGTTCGACTACTTCATCATCTACTTTATCTTCTAAAGGTCCAAGATCTTCGATATTACCTCTTTTCTGTGTGTCTACTTTTGTGTCCGCTGCTTCATCTACCTTCTCCTGAGCCTCTAAATGTTCGACTACTTCATTGTCTACTTTATCTTGAACTTCTAAAGGCCCAAGATCTTCGATATTGCCTCTTTTCTTTGTGTCTACTTTTGTGTCTGCTGCTTCATCTACCTTCTCCTGAGCCTCTAAATGTTCGACTACTTCATCACTTTTCACTTTAATTAATTCAATACTTTGTTCATATTCGTCAAATTCATTCCTTATATCATCTGTTCTAGTTTCCTTCTTTTCCTTCTTTTCCTTATTACAATCCGCTAGTTTGTAGTTTTTCCACTCATTTGGTTTGTCTGTTGTTGAAAATCCACTCATTATTGAAATCACATTAACATCTAAGAACTTTACAATTGCAGCTCCAATAATTTTTTCAGCAGAAATACCGGTATCTGCTATATTGTCCATATCATATTCATGGGAAATGTCTACCCTACCGTGATCGTCTATGTTCAATTTGCCAACTTTTATAATTTTGTTTACATCTTTTTTACCACATATTAAAATCATGTAATAAGGTTGTTTTTCCTTCTTTAGGTTTTGCACGTAGTATGAAACCTTACATTTACTGTTTTTCATTTCGAGCTTTGCATATCCAGATGGAATCTTGTCAGCTTCTAATGAATAGCCTTTTTCATCTTCTTGTAATATAATAAAGTACCTACTATAATTTTTTTTAGGTGTCACCTGCATTTACCTCCATATAAAACTTATTCATTATAATATATGAAATATATTATAAAAAATGAACACTATATGGAAATTTATTTTACAAGTCCTATTTCATCCGAAAGCGTCGCAAACTCTTGCAGTGATAAAGTCTCGCCTCTCCTCTTAGGATCAATGTTTGCTCTTTCAAAACATTTCAGTAAATCTTCTTTAGGAATTCCTATATCTTTAACAGAATTCCATAAAATTTTTCTTCTCATATTAAAAGATTTTCTTACTATAGAAAAGAATAATTCTTCATCCTTCACCTTAACTTTAGGCTCTTTTAATCTATCTAATCTTATAACCATAGATTCTACTTTAGGCTCCGGCAAAAATGCTGAAGGCGGCACGAGCCGAAGTATTTTCGTATTACAGTAGTACTGAACTAATATTGAAAAAGCTCCGTAAGCTTTGCAATTTGGCTCTGAATCTATCCTCTGTGCAACTTCCTTTTGTATCATTATAGTTAAAGATTTAAAATTATAACCCCCAGTAAGTAAGTTAACAATTATTGGTGTCGTTAAATAGTATGGTAAATTAGCAACTAATTTCACAGATTTTTCATCTTTAATCAGTTCATTAAAATCCACTTTTAAAGCATCATTATGTATAAGCTCAAAATTATCGAACTCTTTTAGCTCATCTTGCAAAATCGGCAAAAGTTTTTCGTCTAGTTCTATAGCACAAACTCTTTTTGCTCTCCTTAAAAGTGCTCTAGTTAATGTTCCAAATCCTGGTCCTATTTCTATAATAAAATCTTCTTCATTAACTTCTGCCCCATCTACAACATCATCCAGCACAGAATCATCTATTAAGAAATTTTGGCCTAACCCTTTTTTGAATCTAAATTCATATTTTTTGCTAACCTCACTAATCGTCAAATCTGCCATAATTCATCTCCTTGTTTATTTTTTGTACAGCATTTATAAATTCTTCTTTTATAATTCCATAATTGTTTAACCTAGTTATAAATTGCGCCGAATTACCGTATCCTATACCTAATTCGTTTCCTAGCGCATGGCGTCTTTCCTTAGCTCTAATATCAGCTGTCAACTTAAAAAATATCATATCTTGCACATCAAACTCTTTTCTTTTCTCTTGCACTTCAAACTTTGCGGTTTCGAGAGCCCTTAATATTGTTTCAGGTGATGCATTTTCAACACCTATATCTCCATCCTTAGTGCCTTCCTTTTGAGATATGTACGCATGTTTTACATTTGCTACTCTTTTGGTAATAATCTTTCTTATTTTTTCTCCAGCAAAGTCTGGGTCCGTAAATACTATTACCCCTTTTCGCTTTTGAGCTTCCCTTATTTTACTAATTACCTTTTCGTTGATTCCAAAGCCTCCTACAGAAATTAGTTCAGCGTCTACCGCCCTTTTAACTGCTGTAATATCATCTCTTCCCTCAACTACTATAACTTCTTTAATCATATTGTCCTCCTAATTCTTCATATCGCAGAGCACCACTTATTATGTGGTTATAGACCTGCTATGATAAACTAAGGCATTTTCCTTATTATATAATCATAAAAAACAAAAACATCCCTTAGTATTTCTTTTTATTTCTGTATCTATAATACCATTTTACTTATTAATAGTGAACTATAAAACAAAAAAAAGGAGCTTGCGCTCCTATTTCACAATATAGATACTTACATTTCGCGCTCCCCAACCCCACATCTCATCACTGGAGTCGTAATACAAATCTATATGATTACCCTTTATAGCCCCACCTATATCTTCTGCAATACCATATCCGTACCCTTCTACGTAAATCTTGCTTCCTAATGGAATAACGCTAGGATCAACGGCTATAGTACTATACCCATCTGAGTTTCTTTTTGCTTTCACACCAGTGCTAGTTATACCAAAGTCAGGGTCCCCTTCACTCTTACCAGTGCTATCATAATCAGAAGTATATGCTGTTGCCCTAACCTTCAATTTCCTAGTATAACTAATATCGCCTCCACGGGATGGCGTATAAACACTAGTAGTACCTAATGCAATTATTTCTTTAACAGGCTGTGCTTTAAATTCTTCATTAACTAATTTTCTAGATACCTCTTTGCCATTTTCATAAACAACAGATGAAGTTATAACCTTCTGACCTGTTATGCCTTTTTGAACAACTTTCTTAACACCTTTATTTAGTTCATCACTGCTTTTAGTTTCGGTTGCAAATTTCACTGATTTTGTTTCCTTAATATTCTCAGTGTTTACTCTTGTTACCTTTACTGCGAGCCCTGATTTTAGCGAATCACTTTTTAATGGGGTAATCTTGTCTTCATCACCTAATACAATCTTTTCTGCTTTCAGCATATCTTCTACAGTCTTTTCAGCAGTTTGTATATTTAATTCTTTCCCATCAACCGTTACCTTAACATTTACAGCTTTTTTTATATATATTTTATCTCCGTCTTTTACTTTACTGTCTAAACTAACTGTTATTTGGTCTTTTGACCCTAATGCTATATTGTTACTTTTTAGTATTTGAGTAACATTACTTTTTAAAGTTATAACTTCTATAGACTTTCCATCAACAATAACAGATATAGCTTTTTTCATGTTAAACATAGTAACTGAAATGCATGTTAATAATAGCATTACTACAAAAAATGTCTTGGGACCATTTGAAAAATAGTTCTTAAAATTATTTTTCGCGTTTTTTATCATAAAAATTCCCTCCCTTAGTCAAGAATACTTGGGTATTATACCTTGAAGCAATAAATATGTCAAATTTCGACCCAATTCTTCTTAGTTTCGACTTTTAATGCATCTTTTTGCATATAATTATATTTTTAAAACATCTCAACTAGCCCATTCTTGAGGGTAACCTTGTAAATTAATACTTTCCATTGAAATTATATGCTGAAAATATAATTTTAATTACCAATGATTTTGTGTAAAATTATTACACTAATTGGATTAATAACCATTCTACACTATTTGTTAATTTTTAGCAATTGTTTTATATTATATATTGTTGCATCTTCAATTTCTCCTATGGTTTTACCCTTAACTTCTGATATTTTTTCTATTATGTACTGAATATAATCCGATTGATTCCTTTTTCCTCTATGTGGTACAGGCGCCATGTATGGACAATCCGTTTCTACTAGTATCCTATCCATCGGTACAACCATTGCAACCTCTGCTGTTTTTTTTGCATTTTTAAAGGTTATAACACCAGTGAAACCTATGTAATACCCTAATTTTAAACACTCCTTAGCAAATTCAACGCTTCCTGAAAAACAGTGAACTACCCCTACTACTTCCGGAAATTTCTTTAGTATGTCTAAAGTATCTTTATGAGCGTCCCTATCATGGATAACCACTGGTAATCCAAGTTCTTTTGCAAGTTCCATTTGAAGTTCAAAAGCCGCTTTTTGAATTTCTCTATCTGGGTTTTCGGCATAATAATAATCTAATCCTATTTCTCCTATAG
>DAVZGU010000136.1:0-5628 GCA_052274215.1 Clostridium sp.
TGATTATTTATTAGCTTTAAAAAACACAGAAGAGGTAATAGATGGACTAAAAGGGAGCATATATTATAAAAGTCTAAAAAATTTAGCTAAAGGCATAAGTGAAAAAGGTTTGTTTAGGATTGAAACAGAACTTGATTTTGTTTATTTTACGTCAATTAGGCGCGAACTTAAGCATTTAGACAATGAGAATAAAGAAGTGGTGCTTAGTATATTAGGATTGGAAGCAGACCTTTTAAATTTAGGATGGATATATAGAGGAAAGACTTTTTACAATATACCTCCTGAGGAGCTGTTTAACTATACCATATATAATGGGTATAAACTTTCAAAGGAAAACATTAGAAAGCTTTGTTATACAAACAATATGGAAGAGTTTTACAATCTGATAGAAAAGACACCATATGCACATATATATGAAAAAGATGATTTTAATTCCATTGAAAAACGACAACGTGAATTTCAAAAAAAATATTTCAAAAAAAATCTTAGAGAAAATAAAACCAATATTAGTATGGTTATGAGTTATCTTGCCTTTTATAGGATTGAAATAAAAGATGTTATATCTATAGTAGAACAAAAAAGATACGATATGGATATGAATGAAGGTATAAATTATGTTTCTGTCACATTATAAATGCTTATCTACCCCAGAAAAAAGCAGGAGGTGATTTTGTGTCTATAGAAAAAATGCATATGGTTAATTTAGTAGGTGAAATGTCCGATTTTGATAAATTAACTAAATTGTTAGCACTAGAAGGCTGCATGCAGCCAGTAAGTGCTTTGCAAGAAATAAACTCGTCAGATTTTGTATTAAAAACTTCAGAAGGCAATATAGAGGCTTTAATGGATGTAAACTATATAAGACCTTACTTATATGATAAAGAATATAATATAAGTTTAAAACATGTTGAAAAACTTGCAAAGGCTCAAAATACTGTTGGTATAAATTGCGAATACATTAAAGAAATGATTTTTGATTTTGATGCCATAGAGAATAAGCTAGCGGAAGTATATGATAAATATATGGTTTTAAACAAAGAATTTGAAGATTTAAAACAAAAGGAGCAATATCTTAAAAACACATATGAGGCCTTAGGATTTTTAAATGATGTATCTATTCCTATGGAAGAGATTACTGCTATGAAAAATTTCCAAATGGATTTATATAAAGTGCCAGAGCAAAACATGGTTAAACTAAAAGCCAATTATGAAAATATTCCCTCAGTAATAGAAACTGTCTATAAGGAAAAAGATTTTGTTACATTTATAGCATTTACTCCAATGCTTTTGCTAACAGAGACGGAAAGGATTTTTAAATCTGCAAATTGCGAAAGAATTCTAGTGCCTAATCATTACATAGGCATTCCAAGGGACGTGGCAGTGGTTGTTCGTGCGGAAATATATCAAGTACAAGAATCTACAACGAAAATTAAAATGGAACTTAGTGATTTCCTAAAGGAAAATTATAAAACTATAAAGAATATAGAAAATAGTTATGAATTGGAGCAAAAGTCTGGAGAAATTAAAAAGAGCGCGGCGTGCACAAATGAATTTTTTTATCTTTCTGGTTGGATACCTAAAAGTTTTATGGAGAGTATTGATAAGTTGCTTTTGAGTTTTGATGATAGAATATTGATTATTAAAAAAGACCCTAATGAGAGAACTAATAAAGCTATAACTCCACCAACAATGCTTATAAACAACAAATTGTTTAAACCATTTGAGAGTTTGCTTTTCATGTATGGTGTTCCTAGCTATGATGAAATCGATCCCACTAGGTTTTTGGCAATAACTTATACGCTGATGTTTGGTGCTATGTTTGGAGATGCAGGACAAGGATTAGTATTGCTTTTAGCAGGAGTTATGCTGAAAAGCAAGTCGGGTAAAAGTAATATAGGTGGGCTTTTTGAAACCCTGGGGGTAAGTTCTATAATATTTGGATTTCTATATGGCAGTGTATTTGGTTCTGAAAGAGTGATTAATGCATTGCTAATTAGACCGATGGAAGATATTAACGATATGTTAATTGGAGCTATAATATTTGGATGTGGTTTCTTAATTTTAGGCTTTATATTAGGAATTACTAATAGTTTAAGAAGAAAAGATATAGAACGTGGGCTTTTTGGAAAAGAAGGACTAGCAGGTTTTATGTTCTATATTGGAGCTTTAATACTAATAGTATCTATAATCTATAAAAAACCATTATTACCGAAAGCTATTTGGATAATATATTTTATTTTCTTTTTATTACTGATATTACTAAAGGAACCTCTAGCGAATACTATTAAAGGTAAAAAAATATTATTTGAATCTGGAGCTAAGGATTACTTTATAGAATCAGGTTTTGAGGTAATAGAAACATTGTTATCCATGTTTTCTAATACACTTTCATTTATAAGGGTAGGTGCATTTGCATTAAATCATGTGGGCTTGTTCGTTGCATTTTCTGCTATGGCTTCTATGACTAAAAGTGGATTTGCTTCAGTGCTAATACTGATAATTGGAAATATAATAATTATATGTCTTGAAGGATTAATTGTATTTATACAAGGGTTAAGACTTGAGTATTATGAATTATTCAGTAAGTATTATGAAGGGGCAGGGGTTGCTTTTGAACCTGTGCAGATTGAACTTAAGTAATGTATATATAAATATGTATCTATGTAAAAAGTTAATGGAAGTTATGAACGTGAAAGTAGTGCACTAGATATACGAGGAGGAATAACAATTATGACTATTTTATTAATGTTAACATTTTGTGTTGTTATAGTTACTATTACGTATGGAGTCGTTTCTCAAAGTAAAATAGATCTTTTGGGGAGGAAAAAAGTTAAAAAAGCACTAAAAATAAATTTAGGTGTATTTATACCAGTTATGATGGGCGCTTTGATCGTGAATATTCCAAGTGTAGCACGCGCAGCGGGAACAGTTGCAGTGAACCCGGCTGCTGGACTTGGGTATTTAGCAGCTGGACTTTCCACA
Source organism: Clostridium sp. (assembly GCA_052274215.1). Lineage (GTDB taxonomy): Bacteria > Bacillota > Clostridia > Clostridiales > Clostridiaceae > Clostridium_AD. The sequence goes on from DAVZGU010000136.1 coordinate 2,983, forward strand.
GGGCTTGCAACTATTGGCGCAGGCTATGCTGTAGGGGCAGTTGGTTCTTCAGCATTAGGTGCGGTATCAGAAGATCCTAAGATACTAGGAAAAACTCTTATCTTTGTTGGTCTTGGAGAAGGCATTGCTATATACGGACTTATTATATCAATAATGATACTTTCAAAATTATAAGTTTTAGGAGAGAGGATTATGACAAGTTATTTAATAAGTGATAATGTGGATACTTTTGTAGGGATGAAAATGGCAGGAATAGAAGGCATTGTTCTTCATGAAAAAGAAAAAATATTAGAAAAAATCAAAGAATTAAAAAAGAATCAGGGAATAGGAATAATAATAATAACAGAGAAAATTGCTCTTTTAATACCAGATGAGGTAAGCATCATAAAATTGTCAAAAGAAAGACCCCTTTTGGTAGAAATTCCAGATAGGCACGGCTGGAACCGTGGTAGTGACTCTATATTAAGATATGTTAAAGAGGCTATAGGGATTAAGATATAATCATTACACAAGTATACTTGTATAATAAGGATTCGCAGGAGGGTTAGTTATGACCACAATTGAAGATAAGATAAATTTATTTTCTAAGATAATATATGACAAGGTAAATAAAGAAAAAGAAGAAAAATTAGAAGCATTCAGTTTCGAGGCTGAAAAAAAAATCAATATAGAAAAAGAAAAGATAGAAGAACTTAGACGGAGTATCCAAAGGGAAGTTACAAAAAAAACTAATATTAAAGCAAATGGGATAGTAGCAAAAGAAAGGCTTAATAAGCAAAGAGAAGTATTGTTTCTTAAGGATAAGTTGATTATTGATGCTCTAGAAAATGTTCGAGTGAAGCTTGTACAATTTGTTAGTTGTGAGGAATATAAATCATATTTCATAAGTAACCTTAAAAAGACTTTAAATGCGATAGATAAAGGAAACTACTATATTTTAGTACTAAAAAGGGATTACGAAAAATTTCAAGATGAAATTGGACTTATACTAAAGGAGTACAGTGATCATAATTTTGAAATAAAGATTTCAGAACAAGACTTTATAGGCGGACATATACTAAAAGATTTTGAAGGAACATTTATTATAAATAATAGTATATATGCTGCATTACAAGATAGCAAAGAAACAATTGGTGTTAGAGTTATGGAGATGCTGGCCTAAAAGGGGAGGAAGAACATGGAAGGAAACATAATCGGAGTAAATGGTCCAGTTATAAAAGCTGAACACATGAAGGGCTTCAAAATGAGAGAAATGGTTATGGTAGGCGCGAGGAAGCTCATCGGTGAAATAATAATACTAGAAGAAGACTTTGCAACTATTCAGGTTTATGAGGAAACTAGCGGGCTTAAAATAGGTGAGCCTGTAATTTCTACTGGGAGTCCTCTTTCTCTTAAATTAGGGCCAGGAATACTCGGAAATATATTCGATGGAATTGAGAGGCCACTAGAAAAGATAAATGAAATGTCCTATGGATTTTTACCAGAGGGTATAGGACTCATTTCTCTTGATGAAGAAAAACTTTGGGATGTAGACATTATCGCAAAGCCTTACGATGAATTAAAAGAAGGACAAATATATGCAACCGTTCAAGAAACTGCATCTATTATGCATAAGATAATGGTTCCGCCAGGGGTTTTTGGAACTGTAACCTGGGCATGCGAAAATGGAAAATACAATATAGAAACCACAGTAGTTAAATTAAAGCAGGGCGAAAAAGATTATGAACTTAAACTTTATCAATATTGGCCTTGCAGAACGCCAAGACCAGTAAAAGATAAAAAAACTATTTTTAAACCTCTTATCACGGGCCAAAGAATAATAGATATATTCTTCCCTTTGGCTAAAGGAGGAACTTGCGCTATCCCCGGGGGGTTTGGTACTGGAAAGACAATAACCCAACATCAGCTTGCAAAGTGGTCTGATGCAGATATTATAGTGTACATTGGTTGCGGAGAAAGAGGAAATGAAATGACAGAAGTTCTAGAAGATTTCCCGAAACTTATAGATCCTAGAACGGATTTACCACTTATGAATAGGACTGTGCTAATAGCAAATACATCAAACATGCCCGTAGCTGCAAGAGAAGCAAGTATTTATACAGGAATAACTATAGCAGAATATTTTAGGGATATGGGATATCACGTTGCTATAATGGCGGATTCTACTTCGAGATGGGCAGAAGCCTTACGTGAAATCTCTGGAAGACTTGAAGAGATGCCTGCTGAGGAAGGTTATCCAGCCTATCTTCCATCAAGAATTGCAGAGTTTTATGAAAGAGCGGGTTATGTAGAAAACTTAAATAATACAGAGGGCTCTGTTACTGTAATTGGGGCAGTGTCGCCTGCAGGAGGAGACTTCTCAGAACCTGTTACTCAAAATACTAAAAGATTCGTTTCTGTTTTTTTAGGACTTGATAAAAAATTAGCTTATGCAAGACACTATCCAGCAATAAACTGGTTAGCTAGTTATAGTGGCTATTTAGCACTTTTAAAGGATTGGTATGAGGAAAACGTAGCGGGAGATGTAATGGACTTAAGAGCAAAGATGCTTAAAATTTTATATGAAGAAAATAAGCTTCTGGAGATAGTTAAATTGGTAGGTGAAGATGTGCTGCCGGACGCGCAAAGGTTGATTATAGAGGTTTC
>DAVZGU010000137.1:0-5623 GCA_052274215.1 Clostridium sp.
CGTATGGCTCAATTTTTTATGGAATAATTTTGAGTATATGTTACAATTGCCCTTAAATTCAGTATAAATTGTAATTAATGCAGAATAATAATTAAAAAAATTGATGAAATTTTAGTTATAATGTATAATTATAACTAAAATGCAACATGGGGAGACAATAAATATGAATAATTTAAAGGTTAGATTAAAAATAATAATTTTTTCAATAGTAGCATCATTACTTATGGTTATAATGAGTAGCGTAGGATACTATTACCTGTCAATGTCAAATAAAAACATGGATAAAATGTATAAAGATAATTTATTAAGCATCCAATGGTTAAATGATAACAGGAACCAATCTAGGGCTATAGAAGCGGATTTATATTATATACTACTTCCTACAAAAGATAAAAACAAACAAAATGAAAAAGCAAAAGACATTGAAAACAGGAAAGAATTTTTTTTAGAAAACTGGGAAAGTTATAAACAAATTGATACCGATAAATATGAAAACGAAAGAATTCCTATTGTCGAAATCAATCGGGATAAATTTATAAAAGGTATAGATGTGGCTATTAAACTAGGTATTGAAGGTAAACAGAAAGAAGCCTTAGAAGAATTTAAAGCTGTTGAAAATAATTCAGAAGCATTTCAAAATGGCTTAAAAGAACTTGCAGTATATAATACTAAATTAGCAAAAGATTTAAAAATTCAAGCTGATAAAGATTTCACTGATTCACAAGAGGCATTTTTAGTAATATTTTTAATTTCCTTAGCTGCTGGGGTTGCTTTAACATTTATTATTTCAAGATCTATTTCAAAACCATTAGTTTTAGCTGTAGATAATTTAAAACTTATAGCTGCAGGTGACTTTACAATAAATATTCCTGAAAAATTCAAAAATAGAAAAGATGAAATGGGATATCTTTCAAATGCAATGATAGTAATGCAGGATTCATTAAAACTTTTAATTGGAAATGTGCGCGAAGAATCTAGTTCTATCAACGCAGTGGCAACCATTATTTCAGAAAATATTAATAATTTAAACATAAATATAGAAGAAGTATCCGCAACTACAGAGGAATTATCTGCAGGAATGGAAGAAACTGCAGCATCAGCGCAGGAAATGAATGCAACAGCGGACGAGATAGAAAGAGCCGTTCAATCTATTGCAACAAAAGCTCAAGAAGGCGCTACAGAGGCTCAAAAAATAAACGAAAGAGCAATGAATACTAAAGATAATATCACAAGATCACAAGAAAAGACATTAGAAATATTCTATAAAACCAAAGATAAATTGCAAATTGCAATGGAAAATTCAAAAGTCGTAAAACAAATCAATGTACTATCTGAAGCAATTATGCAAATTTCCTCACAAACCAATCTTTTGGCGTTAAATGCTGCCATCGAAGCAGCAAGAGCTGGAGATGCAGGAAAGGGATTTGCTGTGGTTGCAGATGAAATAAGAAAACTTGCAGAACAATCTAAGAATACAGTTATGGAAATTCAAAATATAACTGAAAAAGTTACTAATTCAGTAACTGATTTATCATCTAGTTCCAATGAATTGTTGAATTTTGTATCCCAAGATGTACATAATGATTATAATACAATGCTAAATGTGGCAGTTGAATATAGCCAAGATGCAGATTTTGTAAATAATCTTGTACTAGAATTTAGCTCCACTTCTGAGGAACTTTTAGCTTCACTTCAAGAAGTGATAAAGACAATAGAACAGGTATCCCTGGCTTCTAATGAAGGAGCAGAAGGTACCACAAATATTGCACAAAAAGTAGGAGATATAACTGAAAAATCCAATATAATCATTGAAGAAGTAAAAAAATCAAAAGAAAGTGCAGAGCAATTAAACGAAGAAGTGTGTAAGTTTAAAATTTAATAATATTACGAACTTAACATAACACTAACAAAAATGAATCTTAAATAATGAAAGCCCCTGTAAGCTTATTATGCTTACAGGGGCTCTTTTACTTAAGATTGTTATTTTTAAATCCAACAGTTGAAACCACATTATTATCTTTAATATCAAGATACTTTATTTCCACCTCATCATTTTCCTTCGTTAACACTATATCAATTCCCGAAGATTTAGTAACCATGAATATAGTATTGTTTCCTACTAGTTTCACATAAAAAACAGTATTTCCACTCTCTGCTACAGGGTTTATTCTTAAAATTTTCCCACGTGTAATCTTCTCTTTCGCCTTTATACTATTAGCATTTTTGTTTGAAGCATCACTTATTTTTCCATAAGATATAGCATTCTTGAAGCTTTCTATTGCTGCCTCTTTAGATTCTTCAATGACTACATAACTATTCTTAGCTGCTACAATTGCTATTTTCACTATAGCTCCGTCGCTTTTATTAACTACAGGAACAACCCAAGCCTCTGATCCAAAAACATTATAAAATAGCGGTTGAACTGGAGTCCAGTTAGCTTTATCTGCGCCAAGAGCTTTGTCCACAGCATTCATTGCACCTTTTCCATTTATATACCCTGGTGTTTTATAATAAATCATTTCACCACTTCTCATATCCATCATTGAATATCCTGTCATTGTAGTAGAATTTTCAGATGTATTAGTATGATCAGTAAACCACTTCATTCTACCATCAGTGTCTATAACCCCAGTGACTTCTTTAGAGTTAACATTAAGCCCTTCAACCTGCGTTTGTCCTTCCCAAGCTGTAGGTACATGGACCCCTTTTTTAGCTATAATTTTGTTCAAAAGTCCCTTCTGATACGTACCGAAATATTTATTATATAATTCGGCAACATTAGATGGATGAACCTCATCAACCCAATTTGGAACTTTATCTACTTTGTAATCTGTTGACTTAGCATCCTTAAACGAATAAAGTATTACACCATCAATTACTGGAAATTTCCTTCCAAATTTATAATGACCATAACTTCCTACATAATACGGATTATTCTCGTCATCAAGTTCTACATTAGCCTGAAAAAGAATTGATGATGGTTTTTGCTGCCTTAGATATCTTTCTAAATCTTTTCCAAACAAAAGTGATTCTGCTATTTTTGATGGTACACTAATTACTTTTGCCTCTTCAGGTTTTTCAGCTGAAACATATATTGAACCTGGGATTTCGCTATTTGTAATAGCGCGAAAAAGACCATCCACTTCTATAGGTGCAACATATGATGCTCCTTCCTTTGTCATAGTAATTCCTAGCTGTCCTATACTATAAATACTTGGATTTGGAAGAGTTCCAATCATTTTTTGCATTTCATAATAAGCAGTTTCTGGCGATATAACTATTATATGACTTGCATCTGCTTTTAAAACGCCCTCGCTACTTTCTTTTACTGGAACTTCGGATGCAAGCTTACTAGCTCCTGCAGTAATTATTGGATATAAATTATATCCAATACTCAAAACTAAAAGTATACACATAACACTTACAAATTTATCTTTATTCTTTCCCTTTAACGTTGATAAAAAGCTGATTTGAAAAATAGCTGGTACCCATAGAGCAGCCATGATAAAGTAAATACTTCTATCAACGCATACTACGTAAAATAAAAACCAACTGAAAATAAGACCAGTTATACCTCTTGCGATCTGCTCATTTATATCTTCTTTCTTTATGCTTGGTTTTAAAAATAGCAGTATCATTATAATATAATACATAAGAATCCCCCCAATTTATCTTTCTTTACTTGAATTATATAGTAATAGGTCATATTATACAATTTTCTGTAATAATAGTACTATCCAAGAAATGCAATGATTTTTTTCCTACATTTCTTGATTATCTAGCATAATCTAAAAATATATATCTGAAAACTCAATCTTAATATTTTCAATATTACTATTAGCATCCAATTTATCCTCAATAAAAACTTCCTCACTATATGGTAACTTTTTTATAGGAAGTTCAAAGCTAAATTCACTTCCTACATTAATCTCACTCTCTAAAAACATTTTACCTCCATGCATTTCTACTAACGACTTAACTAAAGATAATCCTATGCCACTACCTTCTCTATTTCTCGTAAGGGACTTATCAACTTGAATAAATCGTTCAAAAATGTATTGTTGCTTTTCTTTTGGTATTCCAATTCCTGTATCCTTAACAGATATAACAACATTATTTTTTCTTTCAAAGATATTCACTGACATATTTCCACCTGGATTTGTGAATTTTATTGCATTTGAAATAAGATTTAGCATTATCCTTTCTATTTTCTCTTTATCACAAGCTATTATTTCTTCTTCAATTTCTGTGTCGAATAAAAGTGATATTCCTTTATTTGATACATACTCAGCTACAGACAAAGTTATTTCCTCTATAATATTAACAATATTACAATTGCTTAAATGAATTTCAAAATATCCTGCATCTATTTTTGTAGCATCTATTAAGTTGTCAGTCAATCTTATTAATCTATAACAGTTTTGTTTCATAGTTTTTAAATACCCCTTGCTTTTTTCTCCATTTTCGTTAAAAAGTTCCTTAAATTTCAGCTCCATAAGCTGGACCGTACCTGAAATAACATTGATTGGCGTTCTTAATTCATGAGATATATTCGCAAAAAAATCAGTCCTAAATCTATCATATTCTATTGCTTGATTTAAAAATCTTGTCTTTTCCTCATTTTCTTTTATTACCTCTTCATTTTCAAGTCGCTTAGTAATATCTCTTGCTGACAATATTAAGGCTTTAACTTTGTTATTATTATCTAATAATTTATTACCACAAATCTCTAACCATACAATACTTCCATTTGCATGCAAGCATCTACATTTAAATTTTTCATTTGTAATTGAAGTAATTAATTTTCTAATTTGCCTTAATACGTTTTTCTTATCATCCTTGTAAACAAAATTAAAAATGCGCTTTTCAATAATATCCTCTGTAGCATGCCCAAGTATATCCTTTTGAGCAGCTGTAATATATTTAATTCTACCATCAATATCTGTTTTTATAATCATATCACAAGTATTTTCAGTTATCTCTCTTAATAGTGCTTCATTCTCCCTTAGATTTCTCTCCATCTTTTTTCTTTCGTCAATATTGCGGGTTACTATTAAAACTGCTAGTTTACCCTTATACTTAAAAGCAGATGTGCCTACCTCAACATCAATAATATCCCCATCATTGGTAAGAAATTTCTCTTCAATAAATGGTGTAGTCATTATACCTTCATATATTTTATTTATTCTACTCTTAGCAATATCAATATAATCTGGATGAACAAAATCCATAATACTTCTTCCAATTATAGCCTTAGGGTCCTTCATATTGAACAATCCTTCAGTTGCAGGATTAGCTAAGACTATTTTCCCATCACTGTGCACAAATGTAGCATCAGGAGATAATTCAAATAATCTTTTATAATCTTCCTCACTTTCCCTTAATTCACTTTCAATTTTCTGAACTTTAGCTTCTTCTATGCTTATTCTTTCCATAACAGCCGCAACCTGAAAGCAAATTAGCTTAAGCATTTTTAGCTCCATGTGGCTATAGTTAAGGTTTTTCTCTATGCATATCATTCCTAATAAGTCATCCTTATAAATCAATGGATAAAAAGCTTCAAACCCTTTGCTACCCTTATTAATTATTTTTTCTTCTCTGCAATCACAGATTTCTTCAATAG
>DAVZGU010000138.1:0-5621 GCA_052274215.1 Clostridium sp.
CTTGTAATGCTCAAACTAGATATCTTAGCTTATATGCATTTTATAACTTAATTAGTTTGTTAGTATTCGCCTCTATAAATTACTTTATTTTTATAATTTAGGGTTTAACTTTCATTGATAAATATTAACTTTCCCTAAGAATACGTAATCTTCCCTAAGAAGAAGCAATCCCCCCCTAAAAAGAAGCACTCTTCCCTAAGCAGAAGTAATCCTCTATTTACATTATTAATATATTAATTTATACTTGATTAGGAAAAGCAATAATATTACATACTTTATCTAATAAAATATTATACCTTGGAAGGGGGGAATTTATCAAAAGTTGAATATTACTTTTGATAAAACCAAAATGCCAAATGGCTCTGTTTCAAAACCCGTTTATAAAAAAATAGCTATTGATATTGCTAATAGAATTCTATCTGGGGATCTTCCTATAGGCGATAAGCTATACGGTCGCTCTTCACTTGCAAGCCAATATAACGTATCACCAGAAACTATAAGAAGATCAATAACTCTTCTTAGCGACATGGATATAGTTAAAGTAACAAAAGGTAGCGGAATAGTCATAAACTCAGTGGATAATTGTTTGAAATTCATCCATAATTTCAAAGATATAGATTCTATAACTTCTCTAAAAAAGGAAGTTGTTGATTTACTTGAAAAGAAAAAAGAATTAGATAAAAATATAGAGTCTTCTATAGATGAACTAATAGATTATTCTAGTAGATTTAAAAATAGTAACCCTTTCATACCCTTTGAGTTTGAAATACATTCTGAAATGAGTATCGTAGGTAAAACTATATCTGAAGCTGAATTTTGGCAAAATACAGGATCAACGATAATTGGTATAAGACGAGATGAAAAATTAATACTTTCTCCTGGGCCACATACTACATTTGAAAACAATGACATATTTGTGGTAATTTGTGATGAAACTAGTTATTATAGGATTAAAACCTTTCTTAATAAAAAATAAAACTCAAAAATCCCTTACATCGCAGATGTAAGGGATTTTTGCTTAAATTTTAACTGAATTTTAAAAAATAATCTTTAACAATTTACTAGTAACTTCAACATACTAGCAAATTTTATCTATTCGTCCATTCTTTACAAAGTAACAACTCAATGGTATGCTTAAGTTGTTACTTTTACAGTAAATTGGGAGGTTTTAATTTGATTAAAGAAGATTATGTCATTTTATATACATTAAGAAATCAATTCATAGATATGGAGGTAACTGTTAATGAATAGTATAAATTCCTTTATAAATTTCGTAATAGGTAGAAAGGCTGAAATCTTTGATTTACTTATACAACATATTCAGCTAACTATATTTGCAATATTGATGTCTGTGTTAATAGCAGTGCCTCTTGGAATACTTATAGTTAGGTATAGAAAACTTTCAGGCCCTGTCATCGGTTTTACAAATCTAGTCCAATCAGTGCCCAGTCTAGCTTTATTAGGATTTTTAATACCTTTAGTTGGTATTGGAAGTACACCCGCAATTATTATGGTAGTTATGTATTCTCTTCTACCAATTCTAAAAAATACATTTACAGGACTAACTAACATAGATCCTTCACTTATAGAAGCAGCCGACGGTATGGGACTTACCAATACTCAGGTACTGCTCAAGGTTCGTTTTCCACTCGCTATGCCGATTATTATGTCGGGTATTAGAATATCTTCAGTTACTGCAGTAGGACTTATGACAATAGCTGCTTTTATAGGCGCTGGCGGTTTAGGCTACCTAGTCTTCTCAGGTGTACAAACTGTCAATAATAACATGATTCTTGCCGGAGCTATCCCTGCTTGCCTTCTTGCTATTTTTCTAGACTTTATTATAGGCAAGGTAGAAAACATAGTAATTCCTGAAGGAATAAAGATTTCTCAAGGCACAAAAACACTAAAAACTAATAATGTCTTTGGAAGCAAAAGATTTAAAATCGGAACTGCGGTATTAGCCCTTATAATTATTATCTCATCAGTAACTACAACTTTTATTAAAAATAAAAATACAATAATCGTAGGTTCCAAAAACTATAATGAACAATTGGTACTTGGAAATATGGTGGCCTCTTTAATAGAAAGTAATACGAAATATAAAGTTGAAAGAAAAATGAATTTAGGTGGATCTTTTGTAATACTTAATGCTATAAAATCAGGTGCTATAGACATGTATGTAGAATACACAGGTGTGGCCCTTGTAAATATAATGAAAAAAGAATCTATAAGTGATCCAGATGAAGTTTACAATATAGTTAATGCTGGCTTTAAAAAGGATTACAACGTAGAATGGTTAAAACCATTAGGTTTCAATAATACATATGAGTTAGCGTTAAAGCAAGATCTTGCTAAAAAATATAATTTAAATACTATTTCAGATTTAGCAAAAGTCAGTAAAAATTTTGATTTAGGATGCACTATGGAATTTGCAAATAGAATGGATGGTTATCTTGGATTACAAAAGCTATACAATTTAAAGTTTAAAAATGTAAAAGGTATAGATGGTGGACTTCGCTATACAGCACTTCAAAATAATGAGACTCAAATTACAGATGCGTTTACTACAGATGGATTACTTCAAAAATTCGATCTAAAACTTTTAAAAGATGATAAAAAATTATTTCCTCCTTATTATGCAGTTCCTATAGTACGGGAAGAAATACTAAAAAAATATCCTGAAATAAGACCTGTCCTACTATCCTTAGAGGGGAAAGTTAGCGCTAAAGATATGCAAAAATTAAATTATAGAGTAGACAACGGTGAGGACCCTAGAAAAGTTGCAGAAGACTTTTTAAAATCCAAAAAATTAATAGATTAAATTAAATAGGAGGCTATATTTTGATTGAATTTAAAAATGTAAGTAAAACTATAAATGGAAACCATATTTTAAAGGATATAAATATTACTATACAAAACGAAGAGTTAGTTGTTTTTATTGGACCTAGTGGTTGTGGAAAAACTACTACACTTAAAATGATTAATAAATTACTAACCCCATCAACAGGTGAAATTTTAATAGATGGAGATAAAATCCAAGATAAAAACACTATAAAGCTTAGGCGTAATATGGGTTACGTTATACAGCAAGCAGGTCTTCTTCCTCACTTAACTATAGGTGACAATATCGGTTTAATACCATCCATGGAAAAAATGCCAAAGGATGAAACAAAGAAAAAAGTAATTGAGCTTTTAAATTTAGTAGGACTAGATCCTGATGAATTTATGGATAAATACCCAAACCAGTTAAGTGGAGGTCAGCAACAAAGAGTTGGCGTTGCAAGGGCATTTGTAATGAATCCTGAGGTAATTTTAATGGATGAGCCTTTTAGTGCACTAGACCCTATAACAAAAACACAACTTCAAGATGAGGTATTTAGTATACAACAAAATTTCAAGAAAACCATAATATTTGTAACTCATGATATGGACGAAGCATTAAAACTCGGAGATAAAATTTGTATTATGGATGCTGGCTGCGTTGTTCAATTTGATACTCCAGAAGAAATATTAAAAAATCCTATCAATGACTTTGTACGCGACTTTGTAGGTAAAAAAAGAATATGGAATCAACCTGAATTAATTAAAGCAAAAGATATTATGATAGAAAAACCTATAAAATCAGTTGCAGAGCGAACAATACTCCAAGCAATTGAAATAATGAAATCTGCTAATGTAGATAGTTTACTTATTGTAGATAAAGCCAACATTTTATGTGGACTTGTTACCTTAAAACATATTAGATCAACTCTAAGAGCAAATCCAGATAAAAGTATAAAGATTAAAGAAATAATGCAAAAGAAGCTTATAACAGTAAATCAGGAAGATTCTATAATAGATATATTAGAAGTTATAAAAAAAGAAGATATAAATTTCGTTCCCGTAGTAGATGATAAGAATAAACTATCAGGCCTTCTTACTAAGAGTAGCCTTTTATCTATATTAAGTAATCAGTTTATAGATATGGAGGTAGATGTAGATGAATAGTATTAATTCTTTTATTAATTTCGTAATAGATAGAAAAACTGAAATAATAGGATTATTTATTCAACATATCCAATTAACTATATTTTCAATTTTGGTGGCGGTGCTAATAGCAGTGCCTCTTGGAATACTTATAGTTAGGTATAGAAAGCTTTCAGGTCCTATCATTGGGTTTACAAACATAGTTCAATCTATTCCCAGTCTAGCACTTCTTGGATTTTTAATACCTATATTTGGTATTGGAAGTACACCAGCTATTATTATGGTAGTTATGTATTCTCTTCTCCCAATTGTAAAGAACACATTTACAGGACTCACTAATATAAACCCTGCACTTATTGAAGCAGCTGATGGTATGGGACTTACCAATACTCAAGTACTACTTAAAGTTCGTTTCCCTCTAGCTATGCCAATTATTATGTCAGGTATTAGAATATCCTCAGTTACAGCAGTAGGACTTATGACCATAGCTGCCTTCATAGGCGCTGGCGGTTTAGGATACTTAGTCTTTTCAGGTGTTTCAACTGTTAACAATAATATGATCCTTGCCGGTGCAATTCCTGCTTGTTTTCTTGCTCTTTTCCTAGACTTCATTATAGGCAAGGTAGAAAACATAGTAATTCCGGAAGGAATAAAAGATACTCATAAGGCTCCAACTCGAACTACTAGATTCTTTAAAAACAAAAAAATCCAACTTTGGGCTTCTGTCTTAGTTGTTATAATCATTATATCAACAGTCGCTGCAAGTTTTATTAAAAGTGAAGACACAATAGTCGTAGGCTCTAAAAACTTTAATGAACAATTAATACTTGGAGATATGGTAGCTTCCTTAATAGAAGCTAAAACAGACATTAAAGTTACACGAAAATTAAACTTAGGTGGAACTAATGTAGTATTTAGTGCTATGAAATCAAAAGATGTAGATGTATATGTAGAATATACTGGAACAGGTCTTGTAAATATTCTAAAAAAACCTACTATGAGCGATCCAAATAAAGTTTATGATGTTATGAAAAATGATTTCTCAAAGAATTATGATATAGATGTAATGAAACCTTTAGGATTTAATAACACCTATGTAGTAGCTGTAAAAAATGATTTTGCTAAAAAAAATAATTTAGCTACTATTTCTGATTTATCCAAAATAAGTTCTAAATATAATGCTGGTTTTACTATGGAATTTGCAAATAGACCAGATGGTTATCTTGGAGTTAAAAAATTATATAATCTAAATCTGAAAAGTGTAAAAGGTATAGATGGTGGACTTCGCTATACAGCACTTGAAAAAGGCGAAACACAAGTTTTAGATGCATTTGCTACAGATGGATTACTTGAAAAATTTCATCTTAAACTTTTAAAAGATGATAAGAATTTTTTCCCACCTTACTATGCAGTTCCAGTAATAAGGGCAGAAACACTTAAAAAGCATCCTGAATTAAAGGATGTATTACTCCTTCTCAAAGGTAAAATTACAGATGAAGATATGCGAACTCTTAATTATAGAGTAGACAATGAAGAACAACCTAGAAAAGTTGCAGAAGACTTTTTAAGATCCAAAAAATTAATAGACTAAAAAAATAAGAGTGCAAGACCTATGAAGTTTCTCCTGCGTGGCACCAAATAAGAATTTGAAA
>DAVZGU010000139.1:0-5555 GCA_052274215.1 Clostridium sp.
AAACTCCACTTTCATCTGTAATTTTATATAATGATATTATGATTACAAAGGAGCTACCTCGAAAGCAAAATGAGGCATTTTTATTAAATAATCAAAATCAACTAGAAAAGATGAACTGGCTTATAAAGAATATACTCAAGCTTGCTAAATTGGACGCTAAAGCAATAGAAATTATTAAAGAAAAACAAAGCTTAAATGAAACATTGCAAGATTCAATAGAGGCTTTAGAGAGCAAGGCAATTGATTGCCAGGTTGTGATTATTTTTAAAGAAAAAGAAGAGATAAATTTTTCGCATGATAGATTATGGCTTCAAGAGGCAATTATTAATATTATTAAGAATGCTATAGAACACACTCAACCTGGTGGAACTATAAATTTGGAGCTTATGGAAAACCCTTTGTATACTAGAATTATAATAGAAGATACAGGAGAAGGTATAATTGACACAGATTTGCCAAATATATTTAAAAGATTTTATAAAGCAAAAACCTCTAAGAAAAGCGAGTCTATTGGAATAGGACTAGCCCTTTCAAAATCAATAGTTGAAGCACATAATGGAATAATTGAAGTTCGAAGTAAGGTTGACATAGGAACCAGATTTATTATTACATTTATTAAATGGTGAATACAAAGCAATAAAAAGTGATAATACCCATCATTCTCCAGTATTTTATGATATAATAATTTTTATGGGTATTTTGAGGCTTGGAGGATTAAAATGAAAAAACTATATACAGATATATATGATAATATAAAAAAAAATATTGTTAAAGGTATTTATACACCAGGGGAAAAACTTCCCTCAGAGAATGATTTTTGCAAAGAGTATGGGGTAAGTCGCGGTACTGTTAGAAAAGCTTTGGAGATGCTTGCTGAGGAAGGCTTTGTTAATAGTCTTCATGGTAAAGGGGTATTTGTTTTAGAAAATAATTTTATTGCATTTTCTGTTGGTGGGTTAGTTAGTTTTAAGGAAGCTAGTGCAAGTAGTAACCAAAATTTTATTACTACAGTGCCTAAATTCCAGAAAGTTATAATTGATGAGGTAATAAATAAAAAAAGCAATTTAGATGTAGGAAAAGAAGCTTTTAAATTATATAGAGTGCGTAGTTTAGAAGGTGAACGAATAATTTTTGATATTAATTATTTCTTAAAAGATGAAGTGCAAGGATTAACAGAAGAAATTGCAGAGAAATCCATTTATGAATATATTGAAGAAAGCTTAAATTTAAAAATAGGTTTTGCTAATAAAATTATACAAGTTGAAACTGCTAATTCAAAAGATAAATTAAATTTAGATATGAAATCTTATAATTTTGTTGTTGTTGTTAAAAATTATGTATATTTAGCTGATGGAAATCAATTTGAATATACAGAATCCCGTCACCGCCCAGACCGTTTTGTGTTTACTGATTTTGCACGTCGCCGATAGGGCGATTTTTTTTGTGATTTAACAATTCAAAATCGTTTACATTTTTTCGCTTAAATCTATTGACTAACTTGTATATATAAGTTAATATAAGAGCAAGAGAAACTTGTATAGACAAGTTGAGATGAAAATATAAAGAGCTGGTGTATATAAGTTGTAATGAATTCTTTAGGAGAAAAATGAATTAAAGCTTAAGGGGGGAATTTATATGAGTAAATTTACAGACGATTCAAAACGATTATTAGAATACATCGGTGGGAAAGAAAATATTGTAGCCGTATCCCATTGTGCAACTCGCATGAGATTTGTATTAAAGGATGATAAAAAAGCAGATGGCAAAAAGATTAAAAGTATTAAATCAGTAAAAGGCACTTTTGCACAAGGTGGACAATTTCAGGTTATTATAGGAAATGAAGTACCTGATTTTTATAATGAATTTGTAAACGTTTCGGGAGTGGATGGGGTTAGTAAAGATAAGGCAAAGGTTGCAGCAAAAGGTAATATGAATTTCATTCAAAGAATGCTTGCTAATTTGGCAGAAATATTTACACCTCTTATTCCAGCACTTGTAGTTGGAGGTTTGATATTGGGTTTTCGTAACGTAATAGGGGATATTAAATTTCTTGAAAATGGGACTAAAACAATAACGCAGATGTATCCATTTTGGGCTGGAGTTCATTCTTTCTTGTGGTTAATTGGTGAAGCTATATTTAACTTTTTACCAGTAGGAATAACATGGGCCATTTCTAAAAAGATGGGAACAACTCAAATACTCGGAATTGTATTAGGTCTTACTCTAGTATCTCCTCAGCTATTAAATGCTTATAGTGTAGCAGGTACTGCTGTGGATAAGATTCCATTTTGGGATTTTGGAGCTTTTCATATTCAAATGATAGGTTATCAAGCACAAGTTATTCCAGCAATTATGGCAGGATTTCTTTTAGCAATACTCGAAAAAAATATTCGCAAAATTGTTCCAGAGTATATATCGATGATAGTGGTACCATTTCTAGCATTAGTGCCAACGGTAATAATAGCACATACTGTTTTAGGACCAATAGGTTGGGCAATAGGTTCAGCTATATCAAGTGTAGTATACACTGGGTTAACTTCTGCTTTTGGGTGGTTATTTGCGGCAGTGTTTGGATTCTTTTATGCTCCACTCGTAATTACTGGATTACATCATATGTCAAATGCTATTGATCTACAACTTATGGCTGAATTTGGCGGAACAAATTTATGGCCAATGATTGCACTGTCAAATATAGCTCAAGGCTCTGCAGTTCTAGCGATGATATTTATAAATAAAAAGACTAAACCAGAAGAAGAACAAGTATCAATTCCAGCAGCTATTTCTTGTTACCTCGGAGTAACTGAACCAGCCATGTTTGGTATTAACTTAAAGTACGTATATCCATTCCTTGCAGCTATGGTAGGTTCAGCAATTGCAGGCGTAATATCAGTGGCCTCCGGAGTTATGGCAAATTCAATTGGTGTTGGTGGACTTCCTGGTATACTATCTATTAAACCTAAATATATGCTGATTTTTTCATTAGCAATGCTAGTGGCGATTGTGGTTCCATTTATATTAACGGTTTTGCTTTCTAAAACAAAATTTGCAGCGAAATTTGCACCAGAGGATTAGGTACTAATAAAATTAGTAGTGAATAAATAAAAAATATAATTTATAATGCATATAAGGGGGAAATTTAATATAAATTCGTTTATATGCATTCATTTAAAGGAGTATTAAGATTTATGAAAGATTTTAAAAAGAGTGTGGTTTATCAAATATATCCTAGATCATTTAAGGATTCAAATGGAGATGGAATTGGTGATTTAAAAGGTGTTACGCAGAAATTAAATTATTTGAAAGTCTTAGGAGTAGACTATATATGGATAACTCCATTTTATAGTTCACCTCAAATAGACAATGGATATGATGTAGCAGATTATTGTAGTATTGATAGTAGTTTTGGTACTATGGAAGATTTTGAGGAAATGGTTTTAGAAGCTAAAAAATTAGGAATCGACATTATGTTAGATATGGTATTTAACCATACGTCTACAGAACATGAATGGTTTAAAAAGGCAATGAATGGTGATGAAAAATATAAGAATTATTATATATTTAAAGAGACTAAGAATGGAAATGAGCCAACAAATTGGGTTTCAAAGTTTGGTGGTACGGTTTGGGAATATGTAAGTGAACTTGATGAGTATTATTTGCATTTATTTGATAAAACTCAAGCAGATCTTAATTGGAAAAATGAAGAATTAAAACAAGAAGTGTTCGATGTGGTTAATTTTTGGATGGAAAAAGGAGTAAAGGGATTTCGATTTGATGTGATTAATTTAATTTCAAAACCAGAAAAATATGAAGATGATTATAAAGGCGATGGTCGCCGTTTTTATACAGATGGTCCTAAAATTCATGAATATTTAAAAGAACTTAACAAAGAAACATTTGGGAAATGTGAAGGTATTATTACAGTTGGAGAAATGTCCTCAACGACTATAGAAAATTGTATCAAATATTCAAATCCACAGGAAAAAGAACTATCAATGGTATTTAATTTTCATCATCTTAAAGTTGATTATAAAAATGGCGATAAGTGGAGTTTAATGGATTTTGATTTTAAAAAGTTAAAACAAATTCTTGCTGATTGGCAGGTTGGAATTGAGGAAAGCAATGGATGGAATGCACTATTTTGGTGCAATCATGATCAGCCACGTATTGTGTCTCGTTTTGGAGATGATAAAAAATACCATAGTGAATCTGCAAAAATGCTGGCAACAACATTGCATTTATTAAGAGGAACCCCTTATATTTATCAAGGGGAAGAGCTAGGTATGACAAATCCATGCTTTGATAAAATTGAATTATATAAAGATGTAGAGTCAATTAATTATTACAATATTTTAAAAGAGAAAGGCACAGATGATAAAGAAATAATTAAAATATTGCAATCAAAATCAAGAGATAACGCGCGTACTCCGGTGCAATGGAATGATAATACGAATGCTGGTTTTACAACAGGTTCGCCACATATATCAATAAGCAACAATTACAAAGAAATAAATGCACAGAAGGCTTTGAAGGATGAAAATTCTATTTTTTATCACTACAAAAAACTCATACAACTTAGAAAAGAATATGACGTAATTGCCTATGGTGATTTTAAGATTATAATAAAAGATGATTCTCAGATATTCGCTTATATGCGTTCATGGAAGGCTGAGAAAATTTTAGTTATAAATAATTTTTATGGGAAAGAAACTACTTTTAATTTACCAGGTGATTTATTGCTTAAAGGGAAATCAACTATTCTGATATCTAATTATAAAGATACAGTAAATAACATCAAAAAATTAACTTTAAGACCCTATGAATCTATTGTCTTTTATATAAAATAGATAATTTTAAAAACGCTTTGCTCCATATATGAGCAAAGCGTTTATATTTTTATTTGAATAGTTTAAAGTTTAATATCCATAATTTTTTAGTGAGAAATTAGATTGCCTAGCTCCTCAATTAAAAAGTTGCTTTTTTCTCCTGAAAGAAATCCCATTATCTTCATTATATGAAGGGGCTCTTCGCCGCAAGTAAACCATTGAAGCTTTTCATCAAAAAGCTTTTCAATAGCATCACCTAGCATAATACCCATACCCGTAATACAATATACCCTTTTTTCAGGGTTTTTGCAGCCAGAGTTAATGGTGCAAATATCACAGGAACTACAGTGACCTGCATTTAAAAAATCTATATTATATAGATCTGATATTGTATACCCTAGGGAGTTCATAAAGCTGTAAATTATATTTTGAATAATGTCAGTTTTATCTTTTGAAGAGGAGTCTTTTGAAGCGGAAACAGCAACTTGGCAAGTTTTAATTTTGCAAAGTAATAATATAAACGGTTTGTCTTTTAAAATATCAGATGCTGTGGGCGAAAACGGTGGGCAACCACCATTAGTATTGTAGTTTAAACAGCCTTCCTTGCACCAATGCCTTACTTTTTCTATATCTAGTGGCAAGTCTTTATAATTAAAGGAATCCCATTTAATTTCCAAATCATAGTTGTTATTATCATATAAATAATTTTTCAAAGCAGTATGCATTTTACAC
>DAVZGU010000140.1:0-5551 GCA_052274215.1 Clostridium sp.
AAAAGCAGAAGAAGAGTTTTCTACACAACCTACGAATATCTTCATATTTTTTACTCTTTCGCCTCTTAATGCTCTAACTGAAGGGAAATTTTCAAATGCTATCTCATTTCCTTTCATATCAAACGCTTTAGTGTTTTTATAAGCATCCTCTAAGGTAATTCCTATGTCTGATTGACAAACTAACCTCTTCGCTTCTGCATTCACCATTATAACTTTACCTTTATTATCTGCAAACATTACTCCCTCAGATAAATTTTCAATTACGCTAATTAACTGTATATTCCGTTGTTCTAACTTCTCCTTTTGCTGCTCTACTATCTTGTTTTGTCGTTCTATATTTTTATTTTTTAAAACCCTTTCAGTAATATCATTAGCAGTTACAAATCTGTATTTCATCTTTCTGTTTTCAAATATAGGCATTTGCGTAGACTCCCAATAAGTTATACCTCGTGCAAACTCATCAAATCTGACTTCATTTATATATCTTGTCTTTTGCGAAACAAGAACAGTATTCCAAATAGCTTCAACTTGACTTCCTACAAACCCTGTTAGAATTTCCTTAATAGATCTACCTATACTATTTTTCTCTTTATTGAAAGGTGAATCTAAAAAATTAAGATACGTTTGATTTGCTCTAAGCAGTATTAAATCGGGCAAACTGTATACAGCTGCACCCAATATCTCATCTACAAATGTTTGTTCTACAAAAATGAGTTTTTCATCAAGTCTAGAATTTAATTTCTCAACAAAAGTATATATTTTTATATTTGCCTCAGCATCGTGAAAAAGCGATATATTTACTTCTCTTGCACTGAGGAATTTTGTGAATATATATCCCGAATACTTACTGCTTATATTATCAAGAAGTATTTGTGAATTCATTTTCAGCATTTCCCCTATTTCTATAAGTGATTTACCTAACAATTCATCCAATTCATATCCTGTAAAATCAAGAAACCCTTGATTAACCTCTGTTATAATAGTATCAGTACAATACAAATATGGTTCTTTTGTTCTGTTATTAAAAATATTTTCCAATATACTCCTCCCCCATGTTTATATTATATTTGTGTTTTTTTAATTTGATCTAATAAATAAGTAATAAAATTTGTTTTATCGAAACTACTTAGATTATCTATTGCCAAATTTACATCTTCTGGGTTTAAGATATATTCACTAAGAATATTGTTAAACTCATCTACTTTAATTTCTTCTTTACTTTTTTCATCATTAGAATTTATGACAATTATGTTCGACTCTCCACTTCTCGCTATTTTTAGAATTTCTTGTTTTACACCATCATTGGCTACATTTATAATATTTTTAAGCAACCATTTTTCTACAACTTTATCTGATTTTATACCTAACCTTTCTTTGCATTTTTCATCAACAAGCTCATTAAATAAATCTCCCGTGTGACTATCCACCTTAACAAATATAACTTCTATTCCACTACTCATTAATTCTTGCATTTTCGTATAATATTTTTTTGATGATTCTTCTTTTCGATCCCAAAATCCTGTAGCATGGTAACAAATCCCTACATAATCATGAAATATTACTACTTTCTTTTCACCTTTGTTCTGAGCATACTGAACACCTTTTAATGCACCTTCTAGTTCTCCCGCTATTTGTCTTATATTTTTTGCTGAATCGCTTTTTCCTGCACCGCTCTCTATATGTAGAACTACATCATTCCGCGTAGCTACCATTCCGTAACTATACTCCTCCGTGGCAGAATTATAGCTGCCATCAACATAAATATGAAGACAATTTTCGGGATAATTATTATCTATTTTTTTTAATACATCTCCTACCCCACTTAAGAACTTTTTAGCCTCATTTATATCCTCAAAACTCTTATATTTAGCGCCTTTTACACCTTTTACATATTTTAAGCACTCTGCCCAAGTGCCAACTATTTTATTCACTATTTTTTCATTAGTACTAAAATTAAATCCTTCCTTTATTGCATAAACTTTCTTTCCCATTTTATCTGTTCTCCTTTTTTAACACTATCATAAATAAAGTATACAACAAATAATAAATTTATCAATTATAATTTTTACATTATTTACATTTCCAAATTCTATTAGGTTCAATGGACAAGGCCTCATAAAAATATTATAATAGCCATTATAAGTTGATATTTCTTCAATACCATTTTGTATAACATTAAAAATTCACAAACTACTATAACAGATATATTAGTATAACATTTAAATATTAGAAACAAGAAAAAATATATTAGGCATATTCAAATAAATGTACTAGCCCAGTATAGGCCCCTATACTGACTTATTGTTTATTTGAATGTGACTTACGCGAAAGGATGGTGAATGAGGCGATTCCACGACTGCTTTAAACAACATAGTGGTTTCTCGCTTCTATCATATGATTAAACTTAAGAACAAATATATTTTACTTCCTGTTATCACCGCAATTTGTTCGTTAGTATTTCTTGTTTTTGTTAGTAATGCCTTTAAACCATCTACAAATAAACAATATACCGATTTTCTTAAAGATGCCTCGCTAAGGACTGTCTCAACTGTATACGTAACAACCGCTCCTAAAATTCAAGTTAAACTTAAAGATGGAACTGTTTATGAAACTGATAATCCAAGAACTAATAATTTCAAAGAAGGTTTGTTAAAGAATGGTATAGATGTTTCTGAACAAACTCTAACAAATCCTGCTGAAATAGCATCAATTGCAGGATTTGTGCTTTCACTAATAGCACTTGGAATTATGTCCTTCAAACATACAAAGATAAAATCTAAAAGTATGTTCTCATCTACAAATCTTGATGTTGCCGCAGTAAAGGATATAGGTTTTAACTTTGATAATGTAGCAGGTAATGAGGAAGCTAAAGATAGTGTTCAGGATGTAGTTGACTTCCTTAAAAATCCTGAAAAATATTCTGCATATGGTGCTAGAATGCCAAAAGGAGTAATTTTATATGGAGATCCTGGAACTGGTAAAACCTTACTTGCAAAAGCCGTAGCTGGCGAAGCAAACGTTCCATTTTATGCGGTATCCGGTTCTGATTTTGTTCAGATATATGTAGGTGTTGGAGCCGGGAGAATTAGAAACTTATTTAAGAAAGCAAGAAGTCATGGCAGAGCAGTTATTTTTATTGATGAAATCGACGCCATTGGTAAAAAAAGGGACAACGGACATGGTGGTGGCTCTGACGAAAAAGATCAGACACTTAACGCTCTTTTGACGGAGATGTCTGGTTTTAATGAAACAGAGGGCATAATTATAATTGCAGCAACCAACAGGCTTGATATGTTAGATGAAGCTCTACTAAGACCTGGACGTTTTGATAGGCATATTGAAGTTACTTTGCCTGATGTATCTGCCAGAGAGAAAATTTTAAAACTTCACCTTAAAAATAAACCTATTAAGGATATAGATTATAGTGAATGGGCACATAAAACTTCATCTTTTTCAGGTGCAAAGCTAGAGAACTTAACTAATGAAGCTGCTATTATTGCATGCAAAGACAATTCTATGTTTATTGAAAATGAACATTTAGATAAAGCTTATTCAATAATGCTAGCTGGTTATGAAAAAGTTGATAGGGATTATATTAAAGATGAGGATAGAAAAATTACCGCTTTCCATGAAGCAGGACATGCTTTTGTTTCACTTAAGGTGTTACCAAATGATAAAGTATCTAAAGTAACTATAATTCCAACTACCAAAGGTGCAGGCGGTTATACTTTAAGCATTCCTGAAGACACTCTATATCAGAACAAGGAACATTTAAAGAAAAAGATAATGGTACTTTTAGGTGGTAGGGCTGCTGAAGAAATTATTTTTGGAGCAGACCACGTAACCACCGGTGCTTATAATGATTTGCAAAGGAGTACACAGCTTGTAACAAATATGATAACAGAATATGGTATGGGCGAATCTTTAGGCCTACTTACTATGAACCAATTAAAAGACTCCGGATTTACAAATCAACAAGCAGTACTTTCAGAATGTAAAAATTTAATCTCAGAACTATATGAAGATGTTAAAAATATCCTATTAGGTGATAAAGAAACTTTAGAGGCTATGACTACTTTGTTAATCGAAAAGGAAACTATAGATCATGAGGATTTAATGACATTTCAGAAATAGACATAATAATGAGTTGCCTAAAATTTTTAAGACCCACGAAGTTAAATCTTCGTGGGTCTGTTTATTTAAGAGTGACTATTAGATTTCAGCTCTAAAACTAAACAAAAATGATGTAATCATGCCACCAAGTAGTCCACCTATATGACCAAAATTATCAATATTTGGTAGAGTAACTCCTATAAATATATTTATAAATATAACCGATAAAATACTCCTTATAAAAGCATTCCCAGTTTTGCCTTTAGACTTAATTGCGAAAATAAGCACTGCACCAAGTAGTCCAAAGATTGCACCAGAGGCTCCAATAGAAACACTTGTTGAAAAGATATAACTAAGCATTGATGCACATATTCCAGAAACGAAATAAATAGCAATATACTTTGCCTTTCCATAAATCTTCTCAACCATTGGCCCAATGGCATAAAGTGAATACATATTGACCCCTAAATGCACAAGTCCGCCATGTAAAAACATACAAGAAATGAGCCTAAAATACTGGCCTTGTGCAATTAGCTCATTAACTTTCGCACCTAGTAAAATCAGAATTTTGATATCACTATTAAATATGCTACCTTTCGCATAAACATAACTCAAATAAGCTGTAACTATATACATCATCACATTTATAGCTATAATTACCATAGTAACCCAAGGTTTATCTTTTGCACTTATTTTTTCACTATCACTATGTAAATTTGTATTATTCATTACAGAAGCTAAATCTTGAACCACTTGTGAATTTACATTTCCGGAATAATTTACTTTTTTATCCAAAACATTCACTCTAATTAAGGATTTTTGTAATAAATTATTTATTTCAAGATCTTCTGCAACTTCTTCCTTATTGAATTCATCATCAGAAAATAGTATGTATATATTGTTTTTGTCATCTGGAATGTCATATTGTATTAATTGATGCAGGCTAAGCGACATCATAAATATTAATCGATATGACGCTCCACTTATATCTTTGCTCACTGTCCACATATTCGAATTGT
The DNA here is from genome assembly GCA_052274215.1 of Clostridium sp. Taxonomy (GTDB): domain Bacteria; phylum Bacillota; class Clostridia; order Clostridiales; family Clostridiaceae; genus Clostridium_AD. The sequence goes on from DAVZGU010000140.1 coordinate 5,133, forward strand.
TATTCTTACTTCTTATTTCCTCTAAAAAATATCCATTTTGCTGAGTAAAACCATTTATAATGGTTTTTATATTTTTTTCTTTCATATCTTACTCCTACTCAAATTTATATTTTTTATATTATTGACTGCACTGCAATGTTATTGCATTTCAACAAATCTATTTCATAAAATTTAATAGGTTCCCTAGTTTCTTTTTCATAAAGCACTCTTATTACAGGCCTATCAGGGAAATTCTTGTTTTGCTTAATTACATATCCTTCAACTCCGTTGGATAGTTTTAAACAAACACCTAATGGAAATACTGAAAAAGTTTTTTTAAAGTTTTTTACTATTTCTTCATCAAAGGCATTCCCACAACCTGCTAAAATTAGTTCATAAGCATCGCTAGGATTAAATTTTTTTCTATAACATCTATCATT
>DAVZGU010000141.1:0-5488 GCA_052274215.1 Clostridium sp.
AGAAACTTGTATAATGAACACTTATGGAAGATATGACGTTACTTTTGAAAAAGGGCTTGGATGCAAGATTTATGATGCAAATGGACGTGAATATATAGATTTTGTCTCAGGAGTTGCAGTAAATTGCCTTGGACATAGCCATCCTGCTATAATAAACGCTATAACTGAGCAAAGCAGTAAACTTATTCATATATCAAATTACTATTGGAATACTACCCTCGCGCCGCTTGCAGCAAAGTTAATAGATAACTGTGATCATAACAAGGTATTCTTTTGTAACAGCGGTACTGAAGCCGTGGAGACTGCATTAAAGATATCAAGAAAATATGGGAAATTAACAGGTACAAAAGATAAAAATGTACTTATATATATGGGCAATTCTTTTCATGGTAGAACTATAGGCGCTCTTTCCGTCACAGGTCAGGAGAAATATCAAGAAGATTTTAGACCTTTGATGGACGGTGTACGTAGAGTAAATTTTAATGATATAGAAGATTTAAAAAAGAATTTTGACGAAAAAGTATGTGGCATAATAATAGAACCGATTCAAGGAGAAGGCGGAGTTGTTGCAGCAAACAAAGAGTTTTTAGAAGAGGCAAGAGCTCTTTGTGACAAATACAATGCTCTACTAATTTTTGATGAAGTACAATGTGGTATGGGACGCCTTGGAAGTCTATTTGCTTATAAGAAATTCTCTGTTATCCCTGATGTAATCTGCATCGCAAAAGCTCTTGGCGGCGGATTCCCAATAGGCGCAGCTATTACCAATGTAAAAGCTTCAACGGCTTTTGTACCCGGTGACCACGGAAGCACTTTTGGTGGAAACCCGCTTGGATGTGCAGTCGGCGTGGCAGTTTTAAAAGAACTCGTTGATGGTGGAATTATAGATGAAATTGACGAGAAAAGTCTGTATTTAAATGATAGGTTATTAAAAATCAAAGCAAAATATGAGATAATAGATGCAATACGCGGTATGGGTCTATTAATTGGTATAAAATTAAAAACTGACACAAAGAAGTTTTGTAAATTGTGTTTTGACAAAGGTCTTCTTGTTATTGCAGCTGGAGATGATGTAATAAGATTACTTCCTCCACTTAATGTAACAAAAACAGAGCTTGATGATGCTTTAGATATCCTTCAGGCAGTAATATCTGAAATTACAATTTAAGATATTAAGATTTCTTATATATGACAAAAGATGCCACTCACTATTTGAGTGGCATCTTTATGTTATAACTTTGAAAAAGATAATTAATCTTAGGGGGATATATTATCTTTCTATATTCTTGCCAGTATACATTTTTTTTATACTCTTTTTAATGAAGGAAATCAAATTATATATTATAATATAAACAGCAAAAACTACTATGAATCCCCAAACTCCTGCCACTATATCAGCAAATTCCATTTGCCCACGATTGGTAACCTTCTGCTCCAGTTCGATAGCAAAAACAATAACCAAAAGCACAGTAAATGTATATATAAAAGATAAAATAGAAATGCTATATTTCGCCATAGCTTTGAATACCATATTAACTATAAAATAAATAAACATACCCATTATTGCTATTACAATAAAATGAAGCTGCTTATCATCAAGTTGCGTATTAAATCCAGAAGAAAAATTTTGAATTAAATCATGTAATTTATTAACTATTGAAACCATAACTTTTAACATTTCAACCATACCCAGCCTCCTAATCATTTACTTTTATTATTTTCTCTTATATAGCAAGGAAAACTACCGAAATATATTTCAGTAGTTTTCCTCGCTATCTTTTCTTAACTAAAATTTAACTCACTCTAAAAAAGTGGTGTTTTAGACACAGGTTTTGCGTCTTCGTAAATAAATTTATGAATTTGGTCTGCAGTAGCCTTAAGATCAGCAGACAAATACCACACTCCACCTATTATTTTCCCTTTACAGTAGCCATCCACTGGAAATCTCTCCTGCTCTAAAGCAGTTGTCTTAGAAGCAATCACTTTTGTACCAAGCGCCATTACATCCATACTGCTCATGCTTGTCTCAGTAAGCGGTAAAAGCTTAGAAACAACAGATGGGAACTCAGTTGCCCCTAGTGACTGAATCTTTGTAAGCATACCTGTTAATACCGTTCTTTGTCTTTCAGTTCTCTTAAAATCTCCTCCTGAAGTATAACGTATTCGCGAATATGCAACAGCTTGAAGTCCATTTAAAGTCTGCGGTCCTGAACTTGTAATTCTACTTATTGATTTTTTCTCAATTCTAGCAGTTTCATTCATATAATCATTCATTAAATTAACTTCATCTTGAGCAACATTTATATCTACTCCGTTAATACTATCTATTATCTTTTCAAGATTAAAAAAGTCAACGGAAACATAATTTCTAATATTCAAATCAAAATTCTCATTAAGAGTTCTTATAGCAAGCGGTGCACCACCATAAGCATATGCATGAGTAATCTTTGTTTCATCATGCCCTTTTACTGCTACATATGTATCCCTCATAATCGAGGACATTTTTATTTTCTTGTTTTTTGTATCCACAGAAAGCACCATTATAGAATCCGAACGACTTGGTTCCTTCGCGCTTCTTCTATCTAAACCAAAGAAAGCAATGTTTGTTATTCCGGTATCTTTTTCTGCTTGAGGCGATGAATCAGTCTTAATGCCTAGAGCCTCATCTGTTTTTGCTATTTTTACAGTATTCATTTTGCTAAGCGTATAAAAAGTATAACCAAAAGCTCCTCCAAAAATTAATACACCAATAATAAATAAACTTAAAACAATCTTTGTTGATTTTTTCTTTTTCTTCATGTTTTCCCCTTCCATCATATGTTGCATAATCATTCCTGAAAATACTAAATTTTTATATTTTTCTATTCTCTAATTTCGCACTTATAGTACTCTGATTATTATATCCTCTTTTCTTGTCGTATGCAATATTTATCTAAGCGCTATTTAAAACTAATTTGTTAATCAATTAGTTTGTAGCGAGTCCTAAGATTTTTACTGTTTCCCCTTTATTCATAGATGATATTTCAATTTTAATCTTATGCGGGCCTTCTAAATCGTCAGATATTAAATTAGAATAACTAACCTCAACCTTTGATTTAGTATCTACTTCGCATTTAAACTTATCATCAATAAACACTTTAAATTTCCCACCACTTGGCTTACGCAAGAAATGAATAATGGCAACGCTACTCGTTGTATTAAAAGTTAAAGTGTCTGAATTTTTATTAGAAATCATACCACTTTCTAACTCAAACCCAATTTTAAAATCAGGAGAATCGTCAAAAATAAACTTATTTAATTTACTAGTATCTTTATAAAACGCATTGTACTTACTGTTTGTTTTTTTCTTAGCTTTATAGTTATCTTCAATCACTTTTTCAATTGTAGTTGCATATTGACTATAGCCTTTATCATTAGGAATTTCTATATCAGTTGTTAACTTTTCATATATTTCTCCAGAACTAGCAAATCCCTTAATAGTATCCGCATATTGAAGGTTATAATTCTTTGATAAATCTTTGATAACACTTGAATAAGCATTATCTTCTCTAAATGAGCTTTCTATAATTGGTATTATCTCTATATTGGGATTCGTTTTTTTAAGTTTAATTATAATGCTCTCATAGAAAAGTCCAAATTGTTCAGGTTTTATATTCCACTGATCCTTTTGTCCAAAGCATATAAATGCGATGTCATATTTTTTTGTCGGTTTACTATTATTTAATTCAACCCAGGCACGTACTCCTGTTGTACTATCACCCGTAATAAAATCCGTTGTCATAGTCGATTTATATTTTTGCTTAACATCCTTTGCTATTAGGTTAGACCACTTTTTATCATCATTAGATGAACCATTACTTTGACCTATACTATCTCCTATTATCAAAGCATTTATATCCTGGCTTTCAGAAAGATTCTCATAAAAATTCAAATTCGAGGTCCTTGCTTCTTCAGTCGAACTTCCTTCTCGGCTTAGTCGCGCTGAAGCAACAAGCTCTTTTTCATTTTTGTTATCACGAGTAGCGCCAACGCCAATTGCGCAAATTCCGACTATAATTAACACTATAGTTAAAATTGATAAAGCTTTTTTCACGTCAAGTCCCCCTTAAATATAAAATACCCACAACGCAATTATACTATAATATTTACTATTTTACTATATTCTTCCCATATGCGCATAATATTTTTCATTATAATTACAAATTACTTTATTGAATGACTTTTGATACGCGAACTAAGTCATAAACATCTATTATACTATCATTATTGATGTCTAGTATGCTTTTGTACTCATGGTCCCCTATACGTGAATAATATGCTTGTCCTACTAATGCTAAATCAATAATGTCTGTTATGCCATTATCATCCACATCTGTTTCTCTAGTTAGATTCATGGCTCCAAAAGCATCTACAATAGCTCCTGTAGCAATTTTATTTTCTAATTCGGGTAATTTATGAGTACTTTTTAAAATACGATTTTTCACTTCAATTGGAGATAAATTCATATCTTCACTTAAAACAAGTGCTGCTACTCCAGTAACATGAGGAGTTGCCATAGATGTTCCACTTTTATAACCATATCCGCCCGGTACCGTGCTATAAATACTACTTCCTGGTGCTGCAATATCCACAGAAACCGCACCATAATTTGAAAAAGTAGATAAATATCCATTTTTATCTATTGATGATACTGAAATTATGTTAGGTAAATCGAAACTTGATGGATAGTTTTTAACTAAGCCGTCATTATCCAGACCTATTTGATTAATATCACCATTTCCCGCAGAACACATAAATAAAGCATTCGAGCTTTTTATTACATCATATTCCGCCTGCGAAAAATCTTTACTACCGAATGAACAATTAAATAATTTCACACCATTACTTACACCATATTGAATAGCTTTGATTACGTCGCTATTATATAAAAAGCCTCTAGAATCAGCCACTTTCAAAGCCATTATTTTAACATTTGGTGCAACTCCTACTATGCCGATTCCGTTAGATGATGCTGCAATTGTCCCACTAACATGGGTACCATGGCTATTATCATCATAAGAATCGCTATTGCCATATGCAAAATTCCATCCATTATGGTCATCCACATAACCATTTTTATCATCATCTATTCCATTATCAGCTATCTCTTTATTATTACTCCAAATATTATCTTTTAAATCTTCATGATAAGAATCTATCCCAGAATCAATTACTCCAACCACTAGATTTGGATCACCAGTACTACTCTTCCAAGCAGTCACAACATTGATATCTACTCCTTGAGCTGTAGTATTTTCAAGTCCCCACATGCTACTAAAAGATGGTTCATTCTCAGGTGAATTAGATAACTTACTAATGTAATTTGGTTCCGCATATTCAATATTTAAATCGTTATTCAAATTTAGTAGCACTTCATCCATAGAAGATTTTTTGTTATCAAATTTAACTATATCTAGTTGCTTATTTATTTGATTTTCAGATTTAATAC
>DAVZGU010000142.1:0-5487 GCA_052274215.1 Clostridium sp.
AATAAATTAGCATGTTGACTAGTTATTTTTCAAAGATGAATGATAGAAAAAAATAGAGGAAAAAATAGATGGAAAAAATAGAGAAAATAATTTGGAGGTACTGATATGGAAGGAACTATAGGGAAAATACTAATAGTTGATGATGATAAAAATATTGCTGAGGTAATTAAAATGTATCTTGAAAATTCAGGATATGCAACAAAGGTAGCATATGATGGTAGAGCTGCACAGGAAGCATTTTTAAGTTATAAACCAGATTTGGTGCTTTTAGACATAATGTTACCTTATATTGATGGAATCGATGTTTTGAAATGGATAAGAAAAGAGAATGAAACACCGGTTATTATGCTTACTGCCAAAGGAGAAACATTTGATAAGGTATTGGGGCTAGAACTTGGAGCGGATGACTATGTAGTTAAGCCTTTTGAGCCAAAAGAAATAATTGCAAGAGTGAAAGCTGTGCTTAGGCGTTATAACTTAGATAAAGGTGGTAAAGAGGTTTTAAATTTTGAGGATCTAGAAATTGATATTAATTCTTATAATGTTACATATAAAGGATTAGAGGTAAAAATGCCACCTAAAGAATTTGAATTAGTGCATTATTTAGCTCTTAATAAGAATAGAGTTTTCACTAGGCAACAACTCTTATGTGAGGTTTGGGGATACGATTATCCAGGAGACTCTAGAACAGTGGATGTGCATGTTAAAAGGGTAAGAGAAAAGCTTCAAGGAGGACCAAATTGGCAGATTGAGACTGTTTGGGGAGTGGGATACAAGTTTGAGGTGAAATAGATGTTTAAAAGAGGGCTGTTTTTTAAGATGTTAGCCACCTATACTATTATAATTTCAATGAGCTTAATAATTATTGCCTCTTTTTTGTCTTATTGGTTCCAAAATTATTTTTTCGAGCAGAGAAAAGAACAATTCTTGGATAAGTCATATATGATACAAGGACTTGCTATAAAATATATGGCTGGGGATGCTAGTTCGGAAAAATTAAATGATGTAATGACAATTATTGCTGAGTATATAAAATCCGATATTTGGCTTACGGATAGCTACGGTTGCGTTTATTTGGTATCTAATAAAGATCATAAGGAATTCATGGGAAAACAGGTTTTTGCTGAGGAACTAGATCAGCTTAGGCTTGGGCATACATTTGAGATTACAGGCCCTTATGCTGGAATATTTGATAAAACGGTAAGAGTTTACGGGACGCCAATAAGAACTGAGTCAGGCACTTTTAAAGGGGCTATAATATTATGTAACTCCATTGAAGAATTAAGTCAATCTTTAAAACGTGTTTATGAAATAATTTGGGTATCTGCAATTTTTGCAATAATATTTTCTTGTATAGTTATATATTATTTTTCTCAAAAAATAATCATAAAGCCTTTAGCGGAGATTAATTCAGTAGCTAAGAAGATATCTAATGGGGATGTTAATAAGAGAGTTTATTTAAAATCTAATGATGAAATAGGAGAACTCGCTCAATCATTTAATTTTATGGCTGATTCTGTAGAAAAAAACGAGAAAAATAGACGCCAATTCATATCCAATGTATCGCACGAGATTAGATCTCCTATAACATCAATTAAGGGGTTTATTGGTGGGATACTAGATGGGGTAATTCCAAAGGAAAAGGAAAAATACTACTTATCCATTGCTTATGAAGAAATTCAAAGGCTAACAAGACTTGTAAATGACTTATTAGATATGTCTGCAATTGAAGCTGGGGAGTTTAGTTTAAAGATTATGGAAGTGGATATTAACGAAATCATTAGACTTACAGTTATAAAAAATGAAACAAAAATTAAAGAGAAAAGGGCATCTGTAGATGTATGCTTTGATGAAGATAATTTATTTGTAGCGGGAGACAAAGATAGATTAGTACAAGTGATTACAAATTTACTTGATAATGCAATAAAATATGTAAATGATGGTGGAAAAATAAAGATTAGTTCAAAAACTAAAGGAAGAAATGCCTTAATATCTGTGTTCAATGCTGGTCCACAAATAGCGGAGGAAGATTTATTGCATATTTGGGATAGATTTTATAAAGCAGATAAATCAAGAACAGCAAAAGATAGTACTGGACTTGGATTATCTATAGTGAGAAATATAATAACTCAATTACGAGGTGATATATGGGTTGAAAATAAGGATAATGGTGTTTATTTTACTTTTACATTAACGAAAGTGAAATAATTTATAATGAAATAAAACTTCTATAATATAGTTATAACCAGTAGGGAGGGGATGATGCTATGGATAATAAGAATGACTATGAATCTGGTAATGAAATAAGAGATGCTTTGTGGAAGAATGCAGATTTTGGAAAGGACATCTTTAGCGAAATTAAATTTAGAAAAAACAACAAAAAAAATTATTTCAAGACATTTTTAAAAGTGATTAGTTTTATACTAATAGCAGCCCTATCTGGTGGAATTACAGCCCAGTATATAATTAATAAGGGAAAAGTACCAAAAGAGACTAGTGGTACTTTAAATTCAAGCGTAAAAGGGAACAATAATATTCAAGTGGCAGATGATAACCCTATTTCACAAGTTGCACAAAAGGTAGCACCATCAGTAGTTGGCATTAGTAGTAAGGCAGAAGAATTGTGGGATACACCAGAAGGCAATGGTTCAGGGATCATATTTAAAAGCGATGGATATATTATTACTAATTATCATGTAATTAAAGGTGCGACAAAAATTAAAGTGAAACTGAGTAATGATAATATTTTGAAGGCAACAGTTGTAGGCACGGATGTTATATCTAATTTGGCGGTTATAAAAGTTGAAGCTAGTAACTTGCCTATTGCAAAATTTGGCGATTCATCAAAAGTTAAAATTGGTGATATAGCTATTGCCATTGGTAATCCACTAGGAAAACAGTTTTTAGGAACGGTTACTGCGGGTATTATAAGTGCATTGGATAGAAGAATTAATATTGTTGATAAAAAAACAGGTGAACAAACTATCTATAAAGTAATACAAACTGATGCAGATATAAATCCAGGGAATAGTGGCGGAGCGTTATGCAATATTTATGGAGAAGTTATTGGTATAAATAGTTTGAAAATTAATGCATCCAGTGAAACTTACGGAATAGGGTTTGCTATTAATATAAATGAAGCTAAAGAAGTTATTAATGATTTGATGACTCATGGTAAAGTTATTAGACCACTAAAGCACCTTAATTAAGGTTAATAATATAATCTTAGCAGTTATATAGGTTAGGCATTTCAAAAAATAACTAGCATACCTAGTTATTTTTTAAATATAAATTATAATAAAAGAATGAATTATATGGTAATTTTTATGTAAAGTTGTGGCTTAAAATACTTTTTTAGTATAATATTATAAATAAGGCATATGAAAAAAAATTATGTGGTAGATATAAGTCTTAAACATAATAATATTTGGAGGTAATAATGTATTTGGTAGTTGGGCTAGGAAATCCAGGAGATGAATATAGACATACAAGACATAATGTAGGATTTGATGTAATTAATTTAATGGCAGAGAAGTATAATACTTCAATTAATAGGATAAAATTTAAAGGAGTATGTGGAGAAATTATCATATCAGGGGAAAAGGTTATTCTTTTAAAACCTAGTACATATATGAATTTAAGTGGAGAAAGTGTACGCGAAGCAGCTTCTTTTTATAAGATTCCAAATGAAAATATCATCATAATGTATGATGATATTAGTTTGGATGCAGGTAAATTAAGAATACGAAGTAAGGGTAGTGCTGGTGGACATAACGGGATAAAAAGTATTATTGAGAACATGTCGTCCGACATATTTCTAAGAATAAAAATAGGGGTAGGACAACCGGAAAAGGCACTAATACCCCATGTTTTAGGCCGATTTTCTAAAGAGGACCGGGTGCTTGTAGAAAAGACGTTTGAGGCTAGTATAAAAGCTGTTCAAACGATAATAGCAAAAGGATATACGGAGGCTATGAATCAGTTTAATGGCTTTAATGCTTAAATAAAATTATTATTAGAAATTATCTATATTTATGGAGTGAGTGAGAGGTGTTAACGTGAGACTGAGTGGGCTTATGAAGCCTTTGAAAGAGAGTAATCAATTTAAAAGTATACTAAGAAATATAGAAGAGGAAATATATCCAATTGGTGTATATGGACTTTCGGAATCAGCTAAGAACTATTTAGTGAATGGTGTGTACGAGCAATTAGATAAATCTATATTGATTTTAACACATAGTGATGTAGAGGCTAAAAATATTTATGAAGACTTATCTTTTTATGTAAATGATGTGTACTATTTTCCAACCAGAGAAATGGGATTTTATAATGCGGATGCTGTATCTGGAGATCTAAGATGGGAAAGACTTAAAGTAATGAAAAAAATTACTGAAAGTGGTAAAAAAATAATAGTTACTTGTATTGAGGCTTTGGCAGCAACTTACATGCCTATAGATTTGCTCCAAAAATATATTTTTAAATTAGCTGTAGGGGGCAATTTAAATTTAAATGTTTTTTCGGAAAAATTAATTGAGTGTGGGTATGAAAGAGTAGAAAGAGTAGACACTAAAGGTCAATTTTCAATAAGGGGAGGAATTATAGATCTATATCCTCCTATTTCTGCGTTGCCTTTTAGGATAGAACTCTATGACGACGAAATAGATTCTATAAGGACATTCAATAGTGAAACCCAGAGGAGCATTGATAAGGTATCCGAAATAGATATATTCCCAGCAAAGGAAATGATATTAACCCAGGAAATTAGGGAAAAAGGATATAACAAAATAAAGGAAGACCTAATCAATGTGGTAGGTAGCTTTAACAAGAAAAAAGACAAAGAAATTATAAAAAAAATAACTTCGGTAGTTGATGTTAATTTGGAATCACTTAAAGAAACGTGGAGTTTTAAAGACGTTGACAGCTATATGCCTTACTTTTATGATAATGCATCTTCTTTTTTAGATTATATGAAAGGGTCATTTATAGTAGTTGATGATTCACAAAGGTGCATAGGGAAACTAGATAGTGTGTATTTCGAATTTGAAGAGAATTACGAGAATCTTTTAAGGCGAGGAAGTATATTGCCTAAACAAGCAGAAATTTTAATTGATAAGCAACATATATATGAAGAGTTAGAGAACTTAGAAGTTATTACTTTAAACGCTATTGCTAAAAGTACAACAGTACTTAAGCCAAGGGACATAGTATCTTTTTCTCAAATTACCATTTATGATTACCATGGCCAATTAGACATGCTTATTGAGGATATAAAGGATAAAAAAAGTAAAGGATACAAGACCGTAATTCTTTCTGGTACAAGAACTAGAGGGGAAAGGTTAATAGATATACTTAGGGATAGAGGTATTGAAAGTGTCTACAAAGACAGTATTTCTCAAATTGAGTTTGGAGAAGTGGTTGTAACCTTTGGTAATCAATTAAAGGGATTTGAGTATCCGCAGCTGAAATTATGTGTTATTTCCGATAAAG
>DAVZGU010000143.1:0-3881 GCA_052274215.1 Clostridium sp.
AACTATACTCTGCTTTGCCTTTTGGCTTACATTCCTGGAATTGCGTTTTTTATAATGGCTAGAAAAGAAAATGGTGAAAAGAAATTATTAACAAAAAACCAATTTATATTAACTGCTTTAATCGTTATTGGATCAATATATGTTATTTATCTATTAGCATTAGGTAAAATTACTATTTAAATTCTTGAAAAGAGGTTCTTAATATGAAAATTGCAAATTTTGGCGTTGAAGAATGGTTAAATGTTTGGGAAAATGATGCTATCTATGATATAGCGGGAAGCTCAATAGCTTCATTTTCATTAGAAGAAATAATATCTATAGATGGGACAAGTCCAGAAGAATTTTTCCAGGGACTATTAAAAACAAAAATGAACTATGGATGGATAGAGGGGTCACCAGAGTTTAAAAAAGAGGTTAGTAAATTATATAAAAATATTCCAGCTGAAAATATTCTACAAACTAATGGGGCAACTGGCGCAAATTTATTAGCATTATATTCATTAATTGAACCTAGTGATCATGTAATTGCCATGCATCCTAGCTATCAACAATTATATGAGATTCCAAAGTCTTTTGGTGCTGAAGTAGAATTCTGGGAAATTTATGAAGATAATGAGTGGTTACCTAAGTTAGATGAATTAAAAAAATTAATACGTCCAAATACAAAATTAATTTGTTTGAATAATGCAAACAATCCTACTGGAACTATTTTTGATGATGACTTTCTAAAAGAAATAGTTAAGATTGCGGAGGCTGTGGGTGCTTACATTTTAGTTGATGAAGTATATAAACCTTTAGATTCTGACATTTCTGTTTCATCAATAGTAGACTTATATGATAAAGGGATTTCTACAAACAGTCTATCAAAAACATATTCAGTTCCAGGAATACGTGTTGGTTGGATTGCTAGCAATAAAGAATTAGCAGATTCATTTAGGAAGTATCGTGATTACACTATGATTTGCGCAGGTGTTTTTGATGATTATCTAGCTGTTCATGTATTAAAAAATAAAGAATTAGTCCTAGATAGAAATAAAAAAATTATCCATAAGAACTTGGAAATTGTTAAAGAATGGATTAAAAATGAACCTCGTGTTTCATTAGTACTTCCGAAATATGTTTCTACATCATTTATAAAATTAGATATACCTGTTGATATTGAACAATTCTGCATAGATATTTTAAAAGAAAAAGGTGTTCTTTTAGTTCCAGGGAATCGTTTTGATGTTCCGGGACATGCTAGGTTAGGGTACTGTTCACATTCAGATATATTAATAAATGGATTAAAAGAGCTATCTGCTTATTTAACAAAGTTTGATAAATAAGCTAATCTAAAATAATTTATACTTACAAAGCTAATATATCTTACAAATTAAAAAGTTTACATGGAAGTCATAAGATGAAAATACTTACGGCTTACATGTAAACTTTTAATTTAGTTTATTGAGGATTTATATGTGCCAATTTAACGACTACCTGATTTACTAAAATACAGCTACCCAAACTAATGCTGCAAGTACTGCTCCAACTATTGGGGCAAGTACTGGAATCCATGAATACGCCCAATCAGAATCTCCTTTACCGGCAATTGGTAATATTGCATGAGCAATTCTTGGTCCTAAATCTCTTGCTGGATTAATTGCATATCCCGTTGGTCCACCTAAAGAAAGTCCTAAACCCAAAATTAATCCTCCAACAACAAATGTTGGTATTCCTGCAGCGGCTGTAACACCACCTATACCTAATATAACAAAAACCAATACAAATGTTCCGATTACTTCGGTTAAAAAATTTGAAGAATACTTTCTAATTGCTGGTCCTGTACAAAATACTGCGAGTTTTCCAGCCTGGTCATCTGTTGCCTTCCAGTGTTCTAAGTATGCAAGCCATACTAGTGTAGCTCCAGCCATAGCTCCTAGCATTTGGGCTATAACATAACCAGGCACCTGCGCCCAGGGAAATTTTCCAGCAACAGCTAAAGCAATAGTAAGTGCTGGGTTAAAGTGAGCACCGCTTATTGCACCAAAAATGAACGCTGGCAACATAACGGCCATTGCCCAACCAGATGCAATCACAATCCATCCGCTATTTTGAGACTTACTTTTGTTTAATACGCTACCTGCAACTACACCGTCTCCTAAAAGAATAAGTATCATAGTACCAAAAAATTCAGCTAATAGTTTTGTTGACATTTTATTTTCCCCCTAATTTTCCGATATTTATATTAATGAAATGTATTGCCTCTATATTTCAATACATAACATATCATAACATATCATACCATTATTTTCTTTATTTTGCCCAGTCTCTTGATCTTCCAACAGCTTTATGCCAGCCTTTTAAAAGTTCTACTCTCTTTTCTTCTCCCATTTTTGGTTCAAAGGATCTTGATAGTGCCCAATTTTTTGAAATTTCCTCTTGATCTTTCCAATATCCAACTGCCAGGCCTGCTAAATAGGCAGCACCTAAAGCTGTTGTTTCAATTACTTCTGGTCTGTCAACTTGGACATCCAATATATCTGACTGAAACTGCATTAAGAAGTTATTAGCACATGCACCACCATCAACCTTTAAGGCTTTAAGTGTAATACCTGAATCTTCTTGCATGGCTTTTAATACATCATTTGTCTGATAGGCTAAGGATTCAAGTGCTGCTCTTATAAAGTGTTCTTTCTTAGTTCCGCGAGTTAAACCAACTATTGTTCCTCTTGCATATGGATCCCAATATGGTGCACCGAGTCCAACGAATGCTGGTACCATGTACACACCATCGGTATCTTCAACTGCGCAGGCGTACTCTTCTGATTCAGGTGCGGTCCTTATCATTCTTAATTCATCTCTTAGCCATTGAATAGTTGCTCCTGCAACGAATACACTGCCTTCAAGAGCGTAGTTAACCTTGCCATTAATGCCGTAAGCTATAGTTGTAAGTAAACCATTGTGGGAATCAACTGCTTTTTCACCAGTGTTCATTAATAAGAAGCAACCAGTACCATAAGTATTTTTAGCCGTTCCAGCTTGATAACAAGTTTGTCCAAACAATGCAGCTTGTTGATCACCGGCCGCGCCAGCTATTGCAATTGGAGAACCGAATATTGAATTATCAGTGTATCCATAAACATAGCTTGATGGTTTTACCTCTGCAAGCATTGATTTAGGTATATCTAAAGTACTAAGTATTTCATCGTCCCATTTCAATTCATGAATGTTGTATAGAAGTGTTCTCGAAGCATTTGTATAATCTGTTACATGAACCTTCCCATTTGTTAATTTCCAAATTAACCATGTATCAATAGTACCAAATATTAAATTACCTTTTTCAGCCTCGTCTCTAGCACCAGCAACATTATCAAGTATCCATTTAACTTTTGTTCCAGAAAAATAAGCATCAAGTATAAGTCCAGTTTTATCGCGTACTACTTTATCAAAGCCTACAGTCTTTAATTCATCGCACATGCCAGCTGTTCTTCTACACTGCCAAACAATTGCATTGTATACAGGAACACCAGTGTTCTTATTCCAAACCACTGTAGTTTCTCTTTGATTAGTAATACCAATAGCGGAGATATCTTTTGCTGTGGCACCAATTTTAGCCATAGCTTCTTGTGCCATACCTAATTGAGTAGCCCAAATTTCCATAGGATCATGCTCAACCCAGCCTGGACTCGGAAATATTTGTGTAAATTCTTTTTGAGCTACACTTGCAATAAGTCCTTTTTTGTTAAATAAAATGCATCTTGAACTTGTTGTTCCTTGGTCTAGTGCCATTACATACTTAGCCATAATTTGTACACTCCTTTTTCGATTTATTCGTAATCGTTTACTTAATAATTTATGGAAACACGATATTATATTAATATAATATCGTGAATTCTTCTTAA
>DAVZGU010000143.1:3981-5485 GCA_052274215.1 Clostridium sp.
CTTATTAAGTTTATATCACTTTAACGTTCTTAGTTGCTATAATATTCACTCCGGTGTCAAGTACGTTTTCTAGAACCACATCACCTATAGAAATAGGTGCTTTTACTGTAATATTTTTTAATGCCTTTACACAGTCATAAATCATATCCTTTGGAATATCTCTCTCAGTTTTAACAGGAAGTATTGAATTTTCTCCACCTGAAACTAGAACAGAGGAGGTAACAACTCTTGTTGGATTAGTGCATTCCTTCTTACCATAGTTTTCACCGATTTTACAGGTATTTCCTTTAACGCTAATAACTTCTTTGCCCTCAAGCTCTACCACAAGAGCACAACCTATTGGACATCCTATGCACGTCAATTCCCTTGTACTCATAGTTAACTACTCCTTTTCTACTTTTATGGTGATTTTAGTGCAGTCATTATATTTATCAAAAACTGCTTTAGTTAATTTAACACTTTCCATTTCGCCTGGTGTAAGAATCTTCTTCTTTAAATGCATTTCGCGGACACCATCAAAGTAAACAGATATATAAGCGGCTTTATGGACCTCTCCTACTCTAAATCTAACATCTATTCCATTACCGATATTTTCAGGATTGATAGTACTTGGTACTGTATACCTAACTCCATCTGTTGCGAAAACCTCAATACTCTTTCCGGAATGGTAAATTCCTTTTATATAATCAGAAGCATTTCTACCGGCAGTGTAGCTTTCAGTGGTTACATTATCTACTAAATCATGAACGTGAAGCACATTGCCACAGGTAAATATTCCAGAAATGCTCGTCTGCATGCTTTCATCTACCTCAGGGCCCCCAGTAACTCTGGAAAGTTTAACATTAGCTTTTCTAGAAAGTTCATTTTCGGGTAGAAGTCCAACAGATAAGAGTAATGTATCACAAGCAATGTATTCCTCAGTACCCTTAATTGGCTTTCTATGATCATCAACGCGCGCTATAGTAACTCCGCAAAGTCTATCATGCCCATGTATATTTGTTATAGTGTGGCTTAATTTTAAAGGAATGTTAAAATCGTCTAAGCATTGTACAATATTTCTCTTAAGTCCACTTGAATGAGGCATTAGTTCTACACAAGCCTTTACCTTTGCGCCCTCGAGAGTCATTCGCCTTGCCATTATAAGCCCGATGTCTCCAGAACCAAGTATTACTACTTCTGTGCCGGGCATTAAGCCTTCAACGTTAACATATTTTTGAGCTGTTCCAGCAGTATAAATACCTGAGCATCTTGATCCTGGGATGTTCAAAGCTCCCCTTGGTCTCTCTCTACATCCCATTGCAAGTATAATTGCTTTTGCCTGAAGTTCCAAAATGCCGTCATCTGTATTTACAGCAGTAACTTGTCTATTCTCATTTACATCTAGAACCATGGTATTTAGCTTATATTCAATGCCAAGTGCAATAACCTTGTCAATAAATCGCTGTGAATACTCAGGACCAGTAAGTTCTTCCTTAAAAGTGTGAAGACCAAAACCATTATGAAT
>DAVZGU010000144.1:0-5484 GCA_052274215.1 Clostridium sp.
CCTTTTCTGAAAAATATTATTAAATAATCTATGTTAGTTACATTATGAGTTAATAATACTAATAATTGTGTTATTTATAAGAAATGCAATTTGATTCCAATAATTATTATATAGTTTTTCTAAACTATCAGATTTGCTATAAGCTTGAATATAATTATTAACATACACGGATACTGTACCGGATGGATTTACAGCTAAATTTATCATTTTTTCATAATTATTATAAGTTTGCATCATAACATCATATTTTCCAGTATTGTATGCTTTATGTAGAGATAATTTGGTTATATTTTTTTCAACACTTTCAATATTATCTTGTAATTTTATATATAGTTCACTAGGTAGACCATCTTTATTATGCAATGTATATTTTACTCCTACAACATCACTAAAACTATTATACCCCTTATTATAAGAATTAACATCTGATGCTGTATAGGCCGCATTGCACCATACGTCGTAATTTTGTACGCAGATACTATTTAATTGCTGACTACCATCAACCATTAAATACATAGTCGCATCCATAGTTTTAGTATAATTTATTTCATTAACAGGATCATCCATCGCTGTTATAAACGAGACTATAATAACAATAAACATAGTAAATAATATTTTTATTTTAATTCTTTTAAGCACTATTAGGACCTCCAAGTTAAAAAGACTGAGCTAGATATTAATCTCGATCAATAGAAGGCCATACTTATAGTTATCTTTCGCTATCATAATTTCCTTCTATAGATCTTTTAAATTAGGTTTAATATTTTGCATTTAACAATTTACAGCCATTTGTTTTGCAAGTCAGCGCATACTAAACTTAATTATTTTATAACCACTGCTAATTCAGTAAAACTTATATATATCCTGGCATTCTATTGTATTCCAGTCACTTATTTTTAAACTTAAATTTTCTTGAATGGCTTTAGACATATTAGTGGCCTATATTTAATGCAATATCAAAATCACTATAGCTACCATGTTGATCAAAGTATTTAAGACTTGAGGGAGTATCAATTTCAGGCACAGTTTTAAGAAACTTAATTGTCAGGGGTTTATCCTCACTATCACTACAATTATATGTAACCTTTCCACTTTCATCCTCACTAAAATTGCAACCTTCTTTACTTTGAAGCTTTATCCGAAATTCATTCCATCGTGGATGACCGGGTCTCATAATTTCTTTCGTTCTAAAAACCTCCTTTTGCATAATGTCTTAAATGGATATAAATAATTGTACTAATTAATTGGTAAATACTGCTTATCCCATTTATTTATATTATAGACAAAAGTAATTATATAATTCATTTGTATTGTATAATTATAACATTTTATTTATGATATATGTATTATGATACTGTTATATTTTTCCACCTTTTTTCAATCACACAATAACATTTCATTTAAATATGACGAGCTTATTTCCAAGTACACAAAGACAAAGGATCTAAAATCGTTAGATAAAAGCGATTTTAGATCCTTTTTATATGCTTATTTGGAATAACTTAAAAACAAACACTCATTATCCATTAGGGTTTACATATCCTTGTTTAATTGCTTCATCACGAGTTTTAAAAGAAACAGCATGACTCGATGATATTTTCTTTGCATATCTACAACTTATTAAATGAAACTTATGAGTAGCTGAATCACCATCATATGTACTGTTAATATTTTGTTGATTGTTCTTACTTGGTGTTGGAGTTACTACTGGAACCACCGATACCGATCCACTTGAAGCTACAGAGCTTCCTCCACCACTTGAATAATCACCAGGATTACAATTAAAACTTATATTTTTCCCATCACTTGTGCATGTTATAGTTCCATTTTCATCAGTTCTAAACACCTTTATTCCATTGGACTTTAATCTCTGCATTGTAGCAGCAGTTGGATGTCCATAATCATTTCTTTTCCCAACTGAAATCACTGCATAATTAGGTTTTACTTTATCTAAAAATGCTTGTGATGTAGATGTATTACTTCCATGATGTCCCACTTTTAAAACATCAGCTATTAAATCATAACCTTTATTAATCATATCTTCTTCATTACTTGCCTGTGAATCTCCAGTAAATACAAATTTATTATTACCAAAGGTTAATCTTATAACTATAGAGTATGTATTTAAATCTTTAGAATTAGTATTAATAGGACTAAGTATTGTGCAATTTGCACCACCAAGTTTAAATGTACCTCCTGGATTTGGTTGAGTTGCTTTTAATCCTTTACTAATCATTGCGCTTACTACATCTTTAAAAGTTTTAGTATTGCTAGTTACTTTTGGCATATATATGGTTCCAATGTCGAAACCTCTTATTACTGCATCCGCTCCCCCAACGTGATCCTCGTGAGGGTGAGTTAGCACCAGAAAATTTATTTCCTTAATGTTTTGATTTTTTAAGTATGACATTAAAGAACTTGTTGAAGCATTTGTCCCAGTATCAATAAGCATATTACTACTGCCTTGCTGAATTAATATACTGTCACCTTGACCCACATTTATGTAATGTATTTTCAACTGTCCTGTAACTGTTGTAGAGGCTTCATTGATTTTCTTAGTTGGCTGTGGTGTTTTTGAAGTATTTGTTTGAGTTTCTAAGGTAGTTGTTTGCGGTTGTACTACAGGCTTATTTGCAGTAGTATCAGAACAACCGACTCCTATAAACAAGAAAATAAAAACCATTAAAGATATTAAGTATTTAGGCATCTTTCTAAAAACCATCTTAGTTCCCCCTTCTGTATATTGATATTATACTTCAAAGTTTTTCAAAACCCTTTAAATCTTCAAAAAATAAATAAAGCCCCAGATTACTCTGGAGCATAGCCATTAACTACTATACAATCTTTAGGAGCCTTATCATATCTCAATCCTTTGAATACAGGTTGTCGCAAGGATCCATTTGCTGTTTTCATCATATACTTTACAATGCATACAAGACTAAGTTCTATCCATGCCACATTATCGTTTCCAGATGGTAAATTATTAAAAAGTTGTGAGCTTAATTTTGGTATAGATCTTATTAACTGAAAAGCTATTGTTGATGTTCCTATCGATACATGCCCTTTATATACCAATTCTTTATTCAAATATTGGCCAAGAACAATACTACTCATACCACTATCTTTAAATATGTAGCCACACACTACAAAGTCATCATCAAGTAGATACTTAATTTTAATCCAGTCCTTAGTTCGTTTATCTACGTAATACTTACTATCTTTTCTCTTAGCTACTATGCCTTCCAATTCATTTTTCTTAGCCAGCTGATAAAATTCAATCCCTTTTTCTTCTATATAACGAGAAATAGCTATACGCTCATTTTCTTTAATAACTTTTTCAAGCAATTTTTTACGCTGCATCAATGGCAAATCCATAACTTGATGATCATCGTAGTAGAGAATATCAAATGCAGTAAAGCTGGCAGGCAATTTTGATGATGCAAGTTGGATTTTAAATGTATTTGACATCAGTGACCTACGCTGAATCTCAGAAAAATCTGGTTTGCCATCCTTAACAATAATCAATTCACCATCTAAAATGCAACGACAGTTGATTTGTTTGTGTATATCCGATAATTCTGGAACCTTTGCATTCATCTTAATGTTTCGTTTGTTACGAAGCTCTGTAAAATCTTTATCTAAATAAGCAATACACCGTTCACCATCTAACTTTAACTCATAGATATAATCAGAGCTATTAAATGCGTCTTGTATCTCACCAATCAGCATCGGTTTAATATTTTTACTCTCAAACATATCCATTATGCGCCTTTTTGAGTTCTTTTACGCTTTGGCTTTGGAGGAGTTTTAGGCTGATTTTGCTCAATACTTGCCTTTAAAGCATCCATAAGATTAATTATATTACTTGGAGCCTCAGACTTGGAAGCAACAATTTCCTTACCAGCTATTTTAGTTTCAAGTAACTCACGCAACTTTACCTGATACTCATCCTTATATTCAGCTGGATTAAAGGGATTGACCATTGAGCTTATGAGAGCATTTGCCATTGTAAGTTCTTCCTTAGATATTTCTGGTTTATTATAAGATTTAGGTAAATCTTTAATTTCATCCTCATAGTACATCTTTGAAATCAATATTCCATCCTCACGTGGGATTATAGCAAGTAAAGTCTCTCTTGTACCCATTACAGTTTTACCAATTGCAATCTTTTGCTCAGACATAAGGGCTGCACGCAAAAGTTCAAAAGCTTTATCACCACCAGCTTCAGGGATTGCTTGATATGTTTTATCATAGTAAATAGGTGATATTTGATTTAATTGTGCAAAATGTAGTATCTGTATGGATTTCTCCTTTTCAGTTTTAATTTTTTCAAGATCATCATCTGTTACAACTACATAATGGTCTTTGTCATATTCATACCCTTTAATTAGGTCTTTTGCTACAACTTCCTTACCACAATGACTACAAGTCTTCTTGTATTTAATTCTCGCGTTATCTTCTTCGTGGAGCTGATTAAAATGTATGTCATTATCTTGAGTAGCAGTGTACATGGATATTGGAATAGCGACAAGACCAAAAGAAATTACTGTTTTATGGGCTATAGCCATTTAAAACACCTCACTTTTTATAATCTTATATTTATCTTTACTAATTGTTTAAGATTATTGTTTCCTGAAAGGTATTTTATTAATCTTATTAATATTGATAAGTGATAAAATATTAAACTCTTTAATCTTCATCAGATATATTTAATAATATAAAAATTAAGAACCACCTTTATAGCGTTGATGTCATCATAGGATAGTCTTCTTCGCCTATACCTCCAGACATAGGATTTAGTCCTGAGTTTATAAAGCAAGACCTAACAATAGCCTTAGAACCGTATTTAAGTCTAATTTTATCAACAGCATCATTTAATTTTCTGTCTTTCTCATAATTAAAATTATCAAGTAAAGAGCACTGATAAAAATCATTGCCACAAAAATCTGTAATCCTAACCCCTAGATGCCTTATTGGATTACCTTTCCAGGAACTATCAAATAAATAGCATACTACTTCATATATTCTACGTGTAGAATCAGTTGCTACCATTAGTTTCTTTTGACGGGAATAATACATCATGTCATTCCCTCTAACACTTATACTTACTACAGTGCAGCAATTTTGCGAATCTCTTAACCTCATAGATACTGTTTCACACAAGGATAATAATACTCTATGTGCAGTTTCACTATCCTCTACGTCAAACGCTATTGTTGTAGAATTACCAATACCTTTGATTGAAATGTAGTTACTCTTTCTTACTATTGAGTATTCTCTACCATTGGCATAATCAAAAATTAGTTGACCATGGTTCTTAAGCTTATACTTTAAAATTTCTAGATCGTAATTTGCTAATTCTCCAATAGTATTGATATTTAATTTTTGTAATTTTGGTAAAGTGGCTCGACCTACCATAAATAAATCTCCTACTGGAAGTGGCCACATCTTTTCTTTTATCTCATGTGGAAACAACGTGTGTAC
>DAVZGU010000145.1:0-5455 GCA_052274215.1 Clostridium sp.
TTTCGGAAAGATACATTGCGTGCAATAGTGGAGTGGGATTTATAGGAAAAAACAATGCTTTGATAACTGAAAAATATGGCTCTTATGTTTTTTTAGGAGAAATAATAACGGATTTAGTAATAGAGCCAGACGAACCACTTAAGCAAAAATGTGGTGATTGTGAGATGTGTTTAGCAGCATGTCCTACAAATTCTATAGTCAAAGGGAGAGTAGGAATAAATAATGATGCAAATATATGTCTATCCTACATAACACAGAAAAAAGATATAGATGATTCTTGGTTTGAAAAATTAAATGGTAGACTATTTGGTTGTGATACTTGTCAGAGAGTATGTCCCTTTAATAAAGAAATTGAATTTAGCGCTATTGAAGAATTTAAACCTTATGAACATATGAAGAGAATCGACGTGCAATCATTAATGAATATTGATAATCGGTTATTTAAAGATAAGTACAAAATAACTTCTTGTGGATGGAGAGGTAAAAATATACTTAAAAGGAATGCAATGATTAATGAGGTTATTACTGAAAAATGTAAAATTATAACTATGGAGAAGGATACATCGCCTTATATAAGAGATTATTATTATAGACTTTTAAAGCTTTTAAAATTATAATAATGTTATAGTTATTTATTATGAAAGGTGGAATTGTTATGGTTTCTAAAGCGGTGTTAAAAATAATAGACATTTTGCCAGATAAAGTTGTATCCTTTATAGCAAATAAATTAATTGATTCATATATTAATAAATACGCAAACATTAAAACTAACGGAATGGAGAAAATTAATGATATAAAATCTCCTATAATTTTTATATGCAATCATTTAAGCAATGCAGATGGTATAGTTATGAATAAGTTATTAAAGGACCACAATGTAACTTTTGTTGCCGGTGTAAAGCTAACAGATAATAAGCTTACAAAATTAGGTTTTCACGTTGCTAAGACTATACAGTTAAAACCTAATTCGGCAGATAAGGAAGCTATATCTAAAATCGTTAGTACGCTAAAACAAGGCAATAACATTATGATTTTTCCAGAGGGTACTAGAAGTAGAAATGGAAAAATGATAGAGGGTAAGAAGGGTCTTATATTAATGGCTAAATTATCAAAGGCAACAATTGTTCCAATGGGTATTTGGGGAACGGAAAAGTTACTACCGATTAATGACAATGACATGGCATCAGAAAGATTTAATTATGCAGATGTAAACATTAATATTGGTGGGCCTGTTACACTTCCAAGTAAAAACCAAGATGAGGATAAAAATGAGTATTATGATAGGGTTATGCATGAAATAATGTCAAGTATAGCTGTGATGTTACCAGAGGAGTATAGGGGAATATATTCTGATTGTAAATGAAGGAAGAATTTCATTAATATAAAAAAATGAAGAGAAAAAATCTTTGCGATGGGTTTTATTTGAACGGAAAAGCATATAAAAAGCAATTTTTACATTAAATTGGAATAAATTTTATAATTTAAAGGCATAACTCTATTAAATGATATATAATAGAGTTATGATTAAATATGAAATTCTTATAAATAACAATAAGAATTTCCAAAATAAAAAGTTGGAGGTATGTTACATGGGAAGTAAAGTACTTGGGAAATTTTTAAAAGAAAATTTAGAAGATTTAAAAAGTAAAGGTTTATATAATGTGATAAATACCCTAAAAAGTTCAAATGGACCTGTTATTACAATTGGAGATAAAAAATTAATTAACTTATCTTCAAATAATTATTTAGGTCTTGCTACTAATCCTAGAATGATTGAAGCTACTATTGAAGCAACTAAAAAATATGGTGCAGGAGCAGGTGCGGTTAGAACAATAAATGGTACCTTAGAAATTCATATCGAATTAGAGCAAAAACTTGCTAAATTTAAACATACAGAGGCAGCTATTGCTTTTCAGTCAGGGTTTAATTGTAATATGGGTGCAATTTCAGCAGTAATGAATAAAAAAGATGCAATTCTTTCAGATTCATTGAATCATGCATCAATAATAGATGGATGTAGATTATCTGGTGCGAAAATTATAAGAGTAGAGCACTCTGATATGGTAGATTTAAGAAATAAGGCAAAAGAAGCAGTAGAATCAGGTTTATATGAAAAAATAATGGTTATTACTGATGGTGTATTCTCTATGGATGGGGACATTGCCAAACTTCCGGAAATTGTCAAGATAGCAGAAGAGTTTGACTTAATAACATATGTTGATGATGCTCACGGTTCAGGAGTCCTTGGAAAAGGGACAGGCACTGTACATCACTTTGGATTGTCAGATAAAATAGATTTCCAAATTGGAACTTTATCAAAGGCTATTGGAGTTGTAGGTGGATATGTAGCTGGAACGCAGAATCTAATTGATTGGCTCATGGTTCGTGCTAGACCATTCCTATTCTCAACATCACTAACTCCGGGAGCTGCAGGTGCGGCTATTGAAGCTATTAATATTCTTACAGAAAGCACTGAGTTACATGATAAACTTTGGGAAAATGCAAATTATTTAAAGAAGGGTTTAAAAGAACTTGGCTTTAATATTGGGAATAGCGAAACGCCAATTACTCCATGTATAATAGGAGACGAAGTTAAAACTCAAGAATTTAGTAAGAAACTTTTTGAAGAAGGCGTTTACGCAAAATCAATAGTATTTCCAACTGTTAGAAAAGGAACTGGGAGAGTAAGAAATATGCCTACGGCAGCTCATACAAAAGAGATGTTAGATGAAGCTTTAGCTACTTATGCAAAAGTTGGCAGAGAAATGGACATAATAAAATAAAGGATATGCAGCTCCGCAGGAGCTGATTTAATTTAGGTATAACACATAATTATTAGGTGTTATACCTAAATTAATATTAAATGTTAAGAATATTTATTTAATATGGAGGGTGTAAAATGAAAAAAATATTAGTAACAGGGGCATTAGGACAAATAGGTTCAGAACTTGTAATGAAAATGAGAGAAATTTATGGCAGTGATAATGTAATAGCTACAGATTTAAGGAAATCTCAGGATAGTCAAGTAGTTACTTCAGGACCTTTTGAAATACTAGATGTAACTGATCATAAAGCTATGCTTGAACTTTGTAAAAAATATGAAATAGATTCATTAATTCATTTAGCAGCTTTGTTATCAGCGACAGCTGAAGCAAAACCACTACTCGCTTGGAACATAAATATGGGCGGACTTGTAAATGCTTTAGAAGTTGCTAGAGAACTTAAGTGTAAGTTCTTCACACCTAGCTCTATAGGCGCGTTTGGACCATCTACGCCTAAAGATAATACTCCTCAAGATACAATTCAAAGACCAACAACTATGTATGGTGTAAATAAAGTTTCAGGAGAATTATTATGTGATTATTACTATAAAAAGTTTGGGGTTGATACAAGAGGAGTACGTTTTCCAGGTTTAATTTCTTATGAAGTTCTTCCAGGTGGAGGGACAACAGATTATGCTGTTGATATATATTATGAAGCATTAAGGTCAGGTAAATACACTTCATTCATTGGCAGCGGAACAAAAATGGATATGATGTATATGCCAGATGCAATAAATGCAATAATTAAGTTAATGGAAGCTGATGCATCAAAATTAATACACAGAAATGCATTTAATATTGCAGCTATGAGTTTTGAACCAGAAGAAATAGCTAATGAGATTAAAAAACATATTCCAGGGTTTATTATGGATTATAATGTAGATCCAGTAAGACAAGGAATAGCTAATTCATGGCCAAATTCAATGGATTCAACCTGCGCTAAGGATGAGTGGGGATTTACTGCCGAATATAATTTGGCAAAAATGACTATTGATATGCTTGAAAAATTAAGAGCTAAAGGAATTGGCGCTGAGTAATGTAAAGTAGGTGAGTTATATGAATAAAAAGACAATAAAAGCAGTGCTTGAAATTCTTAACGAAACGTATGCGGGGGCAAAGTGTGCCTTGGATTTTACAACGCATTATGAGCTTTTAGTATCGACCATACTATCAGCGCAGTGCACAGATGATCGAGTAAATATTGTTACAAAGAAGTTGTATAAGAAATATAATACACCAGAATCCATGATCACCTTATCAGACTTAGAACTAGGCGAAAAAATTAAAAGCTGTGGATTTTATAATAATAAGAGCAAAAATATTTTGGGAGCTACAAAGCTTATATTAGAAAAATATAATGGCGAAGTACCAAGCACAATGGAAGAATTAATAGAGCTTCCAGGAGTTGGAAGAAAAACTGCTAATGTGGTTTTGTCTAATGCATTTGGTATTCCGGCGATTGCTGTAGATACCCACGTTTTTAGAGTTTCAAACAGAATAGGGATTGCCTCAGGAAAGAACGTTTATGAGGTAGAGCAGAAGCTTATGAAAAATATTCCTAAAAAAATGTGGAGTGATGCTCATCATTACATTATATGGCATGGAAGAAAAATATGTAAAGCTAGGAAACCCAATTGTGAGGTGTGTCCAATAGCGCCTTATTGTGAATTTCTAAATGGAAAAGGAAAATAGGTAGCAAATTTTAGCTAGCTAAAAATTGAAAAATAAAAGCCCTTTATATTTTTTAAATATTAAAGAGCTTTTATTTTTTGAATATGCTTTATGGAATCATATTTTTAAAATTTTAACTATAACAAATTTAGTTAATGTACATTATGTACTTAAACATAAGTACAAAATGACAAAGACTTCCAATCATAATAAAAATATGAAATATCTCGTGAAATCCAAAAAGTTTTAGGTTTATTTTGGGACGTTTAGTAGCATATATAATAGCACCTACAGTATAAAAGAGCCCACCAGCTAGTAGCCACATAAAACCACCTAAGGATACAGCTTTTATAATAGGGACAATAGCAATAACAGAGATCCAACCCATTAAAATATAAAATCCAGTGTATAACAATCTAGGGGCGTCAAACCAAACTATCTTTAAAACAATTCCTATAAGAGCTAAAATCCAAATTCCGAAGAAAAGGAGAGTTCCAATGGTGCCTTTTAAAGCAATTAAGCATATAGGAGTATATGTTCCTGCAATTAGAACGTATATCATAGAATGATCTACCCTTCTAAGTATTTTTATAACCTTTTGTGAAGATAAAGACTGGTGATAAGTTGAACTTGCACAGTAAAGGAGTATTGAACTTACTCCGAAGACTGCAAGTATAATAGTATTATATATATTTGAAAAGATTAAGGAATATTTAATTAGAAGTATTAAACCTATTAGGGATAAAAAAGCACCAGCTAAGTGTGTAAGGCTACTTACAGGTTCTCTAAATTTTGATAACAAATCACTCACTCCTTTAAAATTAAAATTTATTATTTAAATCTAACGATTTTAGAAAATAAGGATAAACTTTTTGTAATATTTACTAGTTGAAAATATGTTATTCAGTTATAATAAGTCTATACATAGTTTTTAAAACTAGATTGGGTATGTATCAATACTA
>DAVZGU010000146.1:0-5452 GCA_052274215.1 Clostridium sp.
TAACATTAGCATACAACGGAGCCAATTCTTTTACCAATGCTGCCATCAGTTTTTGATGAAAGATTGCATTAGAAGGAGAGTTGATATTTTTCATATTTTTTTCATTCTCCCTGAATAGCTCACAGCATGACAGAGTGAGATTTTTAAATTTTGTATCTGCCCGTAAATTGTTTTTGATTTGTGGTGAACATTTTACTGAACAATCTTTGGCATACATGGCAACAACTTCATTAGCACAAGCTTCTTTAGTTAGAAAATAGTGATAAAAAGCTCCTTTTGATATTCCTACTTTTTTTATAATCAATGATAGGGTTGTATTCTCATATCCGTAACTCATAAAAATATCCCACAGTTTTATAAGTAAGTCATTTTTTTTTTCTTCGTAATGAATATTTGATCTTGCCAATATGGTTACCTCCTAAAAACATTAAACCGACCGACGGTTTAATTAAATAATACATCAAAGATAATACATTGTCAATTTAAAACAAATTGATAATGTATTATCTTGAGTTGTTTTTATATAATGAAAGTTATTGTATAAAATTTTCACAAACATTTTTTTATACTACTTACTGTAGGAGTTAATAGATGCCTTGATCCATTTTCCGCTTAGTAATAATACTTCCTAAGAACCAAAGTGCAGCAATCCAAATAAATAAATATATAAGCTGTCCTTTGAAATAAAATAGGCTATTCCTGTTTTCTATCCCCTGAATCAATGTCATATATGATTTTTGTGGGAGGATACTGCAAATAGTATCAAAAACTTTATTGTTCCCAGTAAAGGAATAGTAACAGCCTGATAATATACAAGTTATTACATATATAGCACTCGCCACTAAAGAGATATTTCTCTCTAGCATTGACGAAATAAGTAAAGCAAGTGATGTTGAGAGGGCAGTAAGAATTCCAATTAATATTGCTAGCATTAAAAGGCCAAATCCAATCTTTATATTAAAACACACCTTTGTGATAACAATTACTAGATAGGTAGGTATAAAAAGACATAAAAATGTAAAAATTCCCTGTGCAAAAATATATTGCTTTTCGCTTACTGATGATGTTAATATCCGCCTAAATGTTTTTAGGGTTCTATCTTCTGGATAAAGTATTGTCAAAGCAACACCCTGCATTAAAATAATCATTAGAATAAATCCTAAAATATTCGTCCCAACACCTCTTTTCGCTTGTCCACTTTGATTGCTTTTGGAAATTTTACCGAAGTTAAAAAAGTTTTCTATGAGTTCCTTATCGGCCTTGCTTTTTATAGATGTTACCTCATAGGTTCCATCGCTTTTTTCTTCCACAACGGCAGCATATTTACCCAACAGAAGATTCGAAGTAGCTGGTTTTTTATTCATTACATCAATTTTAATCCTATCATTTTTGGGAAGGTTCTGTGCATGAGTTGTTACCAAAGCAATATGCTGCCTTACCACTATTTTTCCGGAAAATAATATAGCAACTCCAATCATAAGAGGTACAATCACCACTGCAATTATAACTATCTCTTTTTTTGCTAAAATCCTGATTAAATTATTTTTAAATAGATTGAGCACATTCATTATACATATTCCTCCGGTTTAAAAGTGATTTGACATATTATGATACAGATAATACTGCTAAACAACATAATGAGAAGAGTAGGCAAATATATGCTGAAGTCATTATCATAAATAACTTTAAATGCACATTCTATAACCCACTTGACTGGCGATAAATAAGATATTTTCTCAACTATATTTCCAAGACTAGCCACAGAAAAAAACAAACCACCCAAAAATATAAACAAAAATAAAAATATTTGCATTACCGAATTTGCCCCTTCTTCACTTTTGAAAATACAGCAGAACATGGTGCCGAGAGAGCAGCCAAATAACGAAAATATATTGATTAGTAACATAATATATAGAATGTTTTTTTCTCCAAAGTTAATGTGAAAAATATATTGTCCTACAAGCAATAAAACACTGTATGAAACCGTACCTAAAATATAAGTAGCAATCAATTTAGAGAGATATATCTCTGTTTTTGAAACAGGAGCATATACTATGCGAGTATTACCTTCCTTTACCCTTTCTTCCATAAATGTATTGGAAGCTGTCATGGCAATGAATAACGCTGTAAAAATCATCATTGTGACTCCATAATAATCATAGGAACTTATATGTCCTGCACTATAATTACCTTTTGTCACAAAACCCATAACCGCAATCATTATTATTGGAAATACAGTGTTAAACATTAGCAGAGTTGGGTTTCTAATGATATTCATAAAATCAAATTTGACTATTCTTATAAAGTTCATGTATTTCCTCCTAATCCCTTAGATTCTTTCCGGTAAGTTCTAAAAAAACAGTTTCTAGAGATGCCTCATTACTACTCATGCTCTCAATCTTACAGCCATTTGCTATGATTGTGGATATGATTTCATTGAGATTATCCTTTGACTTTTCGGCAGTTATTTTAATCACATTTTCAGTAATTTCAATTTTTGTTACGCCATCAATTCCAGAAAAATGATTATTGCTTAATTCATTTAAATTATTTACATGAAAAGAATATGTGATTTCATCATTCACCTCCTGTTTTAATTCCTCTTTTGTACCTTTAGCAATAATCTTTCCATCGTTCATAATAATGATTCTATCAGAAATAGCTTCCACCTCTTCCATGTAATGCGTGGAATAGATAACTGTTGCACCTTCATTTTTCAGGATTTTGATAGATTCCAATATATGATTTCTTGATTGTGGATCAATACCAACTGTGGGTTCATCCATAATAATAAGTTTTGGCTTATGGGCAATGGCACAAGCAATATTTAATCTTCTTTTCATGCCGCCTGAAAATGTTTTTGGCGTGTCATCTTTTCTATCGTAAAGACCCACGAGTTCCAAAGTCTCGTTGACATAGTTTTCCAGCTGTTTTCCTTTGAGTTTATACAGGCTTGCAAAAAATCTTACATTTTGCTCGGCAGTAATTTCTTCATAAATGGCCAAGTCTTGAGGCACTATTCCAATTCCCTGTTTAATAAGCTTTGCATCTTTTTTCAAATCATGCCCCAAAATAGTTATTTCGCCATTATCAGGTGATAATATGGTGGCCAAAATATTGATAATTGTACTCTTGCCCGCCCCGTTAGGACCTAAGAGTCCAAGAATTTCACCTCTATTTACTACAAAATTTATTCCATCAACAGCTTTTTTCGTATTATAACTTTTTTCTAGATTTCTAATTGTAACAATGTTATTCATTTTTATCTCTCCCACCATTTTCAGAATGATTTCTTCGTCTTTCAAATTCCTTTATTATTCTCGTTTGTGTGTCCTTATGATCTTCTTCCATTTCCAAAACGCCTTCTTCTTCAAAGCCATCTTGCTCTTCACCGTCGAAACGGTACAGTTTCTTTAATAATATCCACAAAATTTCCATTTCTTCCTTTTTAAAATCTTTGAAAAGATCTGCAAAAAAATTCATTCCTCTTTCAGCGACTTCCACCAAAATTTGTTTTCCAGACTCTGTAATTTTTACATTGACAGCACGCTTATCTTTCTGACTAGGTGCAGTCATTACGTAATCTTTGTTTTCCATAATAGTTATCATTTGTTTCACGCTCTGTTTTGTGGTACCTAATTTTCTCGCAATATTGTTAAGTGTTGTTTCATCTTCCTGCAAATGAGCAATTGCTATCATTAACATATACTGTCTTGATGTTATGCTCACAAGGTATTCGTCGCCTTTTACCTGAAGTTTATTAGCAAGAGAAAAAAGTGTTGCGTAAGTTTGCTGCATTAAAAATATTTCTTTATAGTTATCCATAAATACCTCCTTTATTTAGACATTATACTGTCTAAATAATAATATCAAAACACTTTAAATTTGTCAATATACTGTCGATATCTTTAATGAATTATTATCATGATTATTGAAGTTTCAAAAATATTCTTGAATACATTTAAATCAAATCGAATTGAATGATACAAAAATAATTAAGGTACATTCAAAAATACAACAAAACATTAATAAGTCTCCACCCCTTCAAATTAATTTAAAGGAGTGGAGACTTATTATATTGTATGCTTTTGTTTTAGTTGTAACCGAAATAATAATAGAACTACCGGCATTTTTGATGAAATTAACACTAAATGCAATTAATTTTAATTACCAATTTATAGGGCTTAACTTTATATATAGTATTCCAAAGATTAATTTTATTGTTCCATCAATTACAAAAAACAAAGTTAATGGAAATGTTAAAAACATAATACCAATTGTTGCATTAATAATTAGTATTATACCAAGAATTCCTACAAGCTTACCATGAACGGGTATAAATGTTAAGAAATGAACACCAACCATTCCAAATATCAATATCCAAATAAGTCTATAATCTCCACTAGTGCCTAAGGATTTAAAGATTATAAAAACTCCTATAGTTAAAATAAGTAGTGATAAATTAGACATGGTTTTTTGCTTTTTTGTAGATTTGCCTACTGAAAACTTTTTGCGAATTATTGGATTAAACATAATTCCTAATATAGAAATAACATAGCATAATCCGAATAATGCTCCATTAGGTGTTCCATTGTAAGGAAATATCACTGGAAGATATATTGTAAATGCAATTGCAATTAAAAAGAACCCAAATATTTTCTGACGAGGGTATATATGTGTAGTTAAATTATTTTCCGTTCAAAATCACACCTTTCTATAAAGTATTATTAAATTTTAAAATCTAACGATAATTTACTACTATTAGTTAGAAATATTGTATGCCATTTTTCTTATAAGTTTTAA
The DNA here is from genome assembly GCA_052274215.1 of Clostridium sp. Lineage (GTDB taxonomy): Bacteria > Bacillota > Clostridia > Clostridiales > Clostridiaceae > Clostridium_AD. The sequence continues at coordinate 4,804 of DAVZGU010000146.1, forward strand.
TAAATTTTCTCTATCTTCATAAGTATCTAAAGAAAGCATTATCTTTCCGTAAAGCTCTTCTTCAAATTTAATATGTTCCTCTTGTGCCATGTGACCCTCCTGCGTAAGTTCTAGCTTATAGGATCTTCTATCCGTATTACTAATAGCTCTAATAATAAGATTACGCTTTTCTAATCTATCAATCATGCTAGTTAATGTACTTTTAGGTACATTTAATGTTTCTAATATATCTTTTATAATAACATTTTCTTTTTCAGAAATAATTCTAAGTATTGAAAGTTCATTAGTTCTTAGTCCTTGTATTCTCAAAAACTTTGATTCTATTTCCTTATAATTAGATGCTACTAGTATAAAATGCCATAATTTATTTAATTCATCTACTTGCTTTTTACATTCTTTATCCATATTATCGCTCCAAAATTTATTTTATATTAGCATTAATAGCGAAACTTTTATGATTTATTTTTTTAAAGTTGAATGGCTTAAATCCAGACTTTATTAAGAGTTCTTCAATTTTATTCTTATGATATATTTTATAATCACCAGTATTACTTAGTTTGTAATATAAATTTAATACTTGTATAATAACTACTGGTGCAGTTGGATCTCCAATAATTAATGTTCCATTAGATTTTAATATTCTTTTCAT
>DAVZGU010000147.1:0-5451 GCA_052274215.1 Clostridium sp.
CACAAAAGGTCAAAATCGTGGAATAGGTTTAAATAATGTAAGAGAAATTATAAATGAAAAATATCCTAATATTTTATTGAAAACATCTGTTGAAAAAGATTTTTTTATTCAAGATTTATATATAGAAGCTAGGTAGGTAAGACTACTTAGCTTTTTTTAATAATGATTTTGGCATTTTAGGTTCTTCTAAAGCATAGGCCATACAAGCTTGAGTGGATGTATGGCCTATATTTGTAGCGATATCACTTATTTTCATTGCTAAAATTTTAGATGCTTTCTCTGTAATATTCATAATTATTATACCTCCTGTTTAATATTTTATATGTAATCGGACATATAAGAATGGCTTCTATCAATAGTATATACATGAAAATATTAGAAAAAAATAGGCTTTTTATATATATAGAAAGAAAAAAATACACAATAGCTATAAGTATACTTTTTATTTTCAGATTTTGCCTAACATTTCTATCTAAATAAGGTTTTTCCTCTGTATCTGATGGCGCATATTTAAAAAATATACATACAACAACTATACAAATAAACACTTTTACAATAATGGTTAATGAATATGCTAAAGAAATATATATGGCGCCCAATATAATAAATCCTGTAGAGATTAAGCATGTAATACTTTTCCTAGCATGGATTCCTCCCACAAAGCGACGCAAAAATCCAAAAATTATTAAGGTATATAGAGTATACCTTAATAAACCCAATGCATATCCTACTGCTAAAATAATAGGAAGTTTTGTAATGTTCATAAATAACACTTCTACCCCATATCTTATAATTTCTAAGTCTTCTTCTGTCTTATTAGGTACTGTTCTTTTTATGTAATTAGATAGTTTCATACTAAACTTTTCTGATAATCTCATGTAAGTACTTCCTTAATAAAATAAATTCTTATATGCAAAATTTAACAAAGAAATGATTAGTTGTCAATAAAATTGTATTGATCGACACAAAAACTGTATTGAATTACATATAAATATATTTTGTGTCAAATAATACAATTAGTCCGCTGTATACTTGAAATTATACATATATTTCAACATAAGTGATATCGTTGTATAAGGATGGTTGTCCTAATTACATTATAAGTAGCTATTGCTTATATAAATTAACTAACTATAGTACATAAAGGGAGCATAAGAAATACATTTTGTGGCGCGATGACGAATATGATATCTAGGTATTTAAAATTAGAGAATGGAGAAAAAGGAGAGATATTTGCAAATTTGTAACCAGGGAGTTGGACTATGCCAATTATAAATTTAACTGATGTAAAAAAGGTTTATACAAAGGGAGTTATAAAGGTTGAAGCACTAAAAGGGATAAATTTAAAGGTTGAGCAAGGTGAATTTATTGCATTAGTGGGTCCAAGTGGATCCGGGAAGAGTACTCTTTTGCAAATATTAGGTGGACTTGACAATCCTACAAGTGGACAAGTTGTTGTAGATAATATAAATATAAATCAATTAGAAGATGATGCGATGTCCTCTTATAGGAGAGATAAAGTGGGATTTATTTTTCAGTTTTTCAATTTGATTCCATGTTTTAATATTGAAGAAAATATGACACTTCCAAGTAGGATGGGTCGAAAGAAAGTGGATGAAATTTATAAAAATGAAATAATAGATATATTAGGGCTTAGAGAACGGGTAAAACATTTTCCTTCTGAACTTTCAGGAGGACAACTTCAAAGAGCAGCTATAGGGAGAGCGATATTAAGTAAACCAGCTATTGTATTGGCAGATGAGCCTACAGGTAACTTGGATAGTAAAAATTCTAAAGAGGTTATTGATTTACTAAAATATACATGTGAAAAATATTCTCAAACTACGATAATCGTAACCCATGATTTAAAAATAGCGGAAAGTGCAAATAGAGTTTTAACAATGATGGATGGACAAATTGTAAAGGATGAGGTGAATTATAAATGAGGGGGTACATAATTCATTATACACTAAGAAACATTCAACATAATAAAAAAAAATACATACCCCTTCTAATAGGAATTATTTTATCTGTAGTATTGCTTACTACTATTTATACAATGCTATATAACATTAAAGTTAATGAGATAAGTATTGAGAAAAAGACAAAGGGAGACTTTCATTTTTCTTTTGTTGAAACGGATATGGAAAATGTTAATCTTTTAATGAAAGATGAAAAAGTAGAAAAAGATAGCATTTCCACCATTCACTTTCAAATAGGAAGATTCTTTAGTCAGCTTCCAAATCTAAAAGTAGATATTGTAAGTCTTGATAACAATGCATTTAAATTTATGTGTCCATTAGAAATTAAGAAAGGTCGCATGCCTAATACTTCAAATGAGATTATCGTAGAAGAGTGGATTTCAAGAAGGAAAATAGGAGCTATTGGCATTGGAGAAAAGGTAGATACAATAGTAAATGGGAAAAATGAGAGCTATACAGTAGTAGGATACTATGAAAATTTTAACACATCACAATATACACAAAAGGTTAATTTCTACACCTTCCTAGATCGGAGTAAAGTTGAAAAAGATACTGGTATTGGTATAACAAACATTTATTTTAAGTTGAAACAGGGTATTTCAATAAAAAATAATTTTTCAACTTATCGTGGTATTGTGGGTAAGAAACATTTTAAGGCCAATGACTCATTACTATTTTTGATAGGAGAACATGAAGATAGTAAAAGTAAGAATTTTAATATTATGAATTTATGGTTCATTCTTCCTGTAATTTTTGTAACGATCATAATGATTTACAATTCATTAAATATTTCTGTACTAGAGAGAATAAAGCAGTTTGGTTTATTAAGAATGATAGGTGCTTCTAAAAGACATATAAAATATATCATACTATGCGAAGTTCTTTTTATTTGTATGATTGCAATTCCTATTGGATCTATTATATCTATAGTAGGATTAAAATTGATTTTTCCTATTTTAAATTTTAAATATATCATGGGCAGTGAAATAAAAATATCATCAATTGCATTAATCAAATCAATGTTAATAATTTTGGTAACTTCTATTTTTGCATCATATATTCCTGCTAGAGTGGCAACGAAACTTTCACCTATAGATGCAGCCTTAAGTAGATGGAATGTAGAAAAAGACGGAAACAAGAAAAGGGCACTCAGTAAGTTATATAGTGTGGAATTTGACTTAGCTAGCAGAAATATCAAAAGAAATAGAAGAAGATACACAGTTACATTATTATCCGTTACCGTTAGTGTAATTTTATTTGTTGTGAGCAGTTCCATTTTTAATATGGTACCTTCTTTTCTAAGTGTTGCAGGAGAAGACTTAAAATTAGATTATAGTATATACAAAGGAGCAGCAGCTTCTAAACAGGAACTTATTAAGGGGTATAGTGATTTAAAGGACATTGATGAAGTTGATAAAGTGTACAAGCGATATGATCTTTTGTTGGGATATTCCTATATAGAAGCTTCAAAGCTGAATGATAAATATAAAGTATATAGTAAAAAAAACTCAGGAAATGAACCGATAGAGATGAATACCTTATTTGATATTTATGACACTTCTAGATTGGAAAATGCATGCATAGAGAATTATTTGATAGAGGGAAACTGTGATATTGGCAAAATGCAAGATCAGAATGAAGTACTTATTGTTCAAAAAAATAGAGTAAAAGGTAAAGAAAATGAAAAGTATTATAGTGGAAACACAACAGATTTTAAGATAGGGGATAAAATACAAGTCAAATTGAATAAAGACTTAAAAGATACAGTGGAACTTAAAGTTGCCGGTATCATAACAGCAAGACCCTTTAATACGCAAAATCAATATGATGATGTAGCTCGTAATAAAATAAAATCCTTTAAACCAGAAACAAAAATAGTAATCTCAGATAAATTGATAGAAAAATGGATAAAGACCTCAAGGCAAGAAAGGAATCATGATAGATATTTAAATTTAATCGGATATGATACTATGCTTAAAAAAAATATAGATAAGAGTTTGGCTAGTAAAAAAATTATAGACCTGTCTACTCAGATGGTGGATACAAAACTTATTGAGCAGGAAGACTCTATAGAAAAAATGAAGAAAGCGTTTGGGGAAGTATCTTTAGTTACGTATGTTTTTGTAGGAATTGCAAGTTTAATAGGTGTTTTAAATTTATTCAATACTTGTAGAGCCAATATAATTATAAGGAAACGGGAAATAGCAATGCTGAAGGCTATAGGAGTAACTGGAAAACAAATAAAGCAAATAATTAATCTGGAAGGTGCTATCTTTGGTATAAAAGGAGGGCTTTATGGTGTTGCAGTTAGTATGATTTTTGTATACTCACTATACTATTTCTTGCGATCAATAGAATATTTTAAATGGAATATGCCTATTCATCTGCCTCTTATAGCTATGTTTGTAGCTGTGATAGGAGGCTATTTATCTACAATTGTACCACTGATAAAAGTAAATAAATCTAATATAATCAATGAGATTAAAGTAGAAGGCTAAGTTAAAAATTATAATGAATATAATAACAAAGAGGGTGGAAATTCAGTTGGATATGTATAAAGTATTAAGAGAATTAAGCAATGTGCATGGGGTAGCAGGAGATGAAAAAAGAACAGCTGAAGCAGTTAAAGATAGTATACAAAAATATACAGATGATACTGTTATAGATAAGTTCTATAACGTCATAGGATACAAACGGGGCAGTGCACAAAAAAAAATTATGATATGTACACAAATTGATGAACCAGGATTCATTATAGATAGTATCACCAACAATGGTTTTATAAAGGTAGTGAAGATAGGTGAATTTGATATTAATGCAGTGTGGTTAAATGATGTTATTGTACATGGTAAAAAAGATATTCCAGGGATATTAGTGTCGAGACCAGCAAAATTAATTAAGCAGGAATCTAGAAAAGAAATATTTATAGATACAGGACTAAGCAAAACTGAATTGCAATTTATAGTATCAATAGGTGACCCTGTTTCTTTGAAGATAAAACCTCTTTGTCTGAAAGATGACATGATTTTAGCAAAAATAAAAAATAATGCCTGTGGGATAATGATATTAACAGAGATTGCTGAACGAGTATTTAATATGAATTTAGATTGCCAGCTTTATTATGTTGGTGATTCACAAAAGGAAATCGGATGTAACGGGGCCATTATTAGTGCCAATAGGATACAACCCGATTTAGCAATTATAATTGGTAAGATTTTAGAAACAGAAGAAGAAAATGAATCTGACTTTATAGGTAAAGGGCCTATATTTTGCAAAAGTCCTTATATAAATACCAACTATTATAACTTGCTGGTGGAAGTAGCAAATCAAGAAAACATTCCATATCAAGTGGAAGTACAAGGTGGGCAGTTTAAAAAAGCGAATGAGGCACTGCAAATTTCAAATTTAGGAATTCCAACTATTTCAGTAGGTATACCAATTCGATACAAGAATTCAGCCATACAAACGA
>DAVZGU010000148.1:0-5410 GCA_052274215.1 Clostridium sp.
TTACATATTATTAAATTGTATTCTAACCCTTCTGCCTCATCCTCAATAGCTCTTGCCATTTCTGAGAAAAATGGGTTTGTGATATCGGGCAGTATAATTCCTATAGTACCGGATTTCTTGGTGCTAAGACTTCTGGCTACGGAGTTAGGAATATAACTCATTTTCTTAGCAATTTCTAATACCCTTTTTCTGGTTGCGTCGCTTATGCTAGAATCCTTTTTATTCATAACCATTGAAACTGTAGCCTTTGAAACACCGGCCATTTCAGCTATATCCTTCATTGTTACATTATTCATAATCAGCCTCCAATTTGTAGTAAATAATGCTATTGATTAAATCATCACCTGCGCAGCTGAAATGTCGTTGAACATCTAGCATCTAATATTAGTAACCTATTCACAAAGTGTAATTTTAATAATAATCTCATAAAATTATAACCCAGAGGATAATCCCCTGGGTTATAATTTTTATATTCTATTATTATTGGGGAAATAATATTTTCATTACTATTTTTTTATAAGTTCAAGTTCTACTGGAACTTCTTTTTGCACTGTTTCACCTTTCGCTATTTTAACAGCATTTTCTAGTGCAACTGAACCCATCAATGCAGGCTTTTGTGCTATGGTAGCTGCTAGGTCTCCACTTTTAACTGCTGCTTTTGCATCATCATTACCGTCAAAACCTACAATGATAACATCTTTATTTGCTGCTTTAACTGCTTTTACAGCTCCTAGTGCCATTTCATCGTTATGTGTAAATATTGCATCGAACTTAGGAGTGGATTGAATAATATTTTCAGTAACGGTTAATCCCTTTTGTCTATCAAAATCTGCTGCTTGACTAGCAACAACTTTAACACCGGCTTTTTTATCTACTATGTTGTGGAATCCTTGACCTCTTTCTCTTGTAGCGGAAGCTCCTGGAATACCTTGTAATTCTACTAGATTTCCTTTACCTTTTAATTTTTCAAGTATGAACTCTGCTGCCATTTCTCCACCTTTTATGTTATCAGATGCAACGTGACAAACAACTTCTCCACCATTTGCTTTTCTATCTACTGTTATAACCTTTATTTTGTTATCGTTTGCAACTACTATTGAGTTTGCAACTGCATCGCTGTCTGTTGGATTGATGATTAAAGCACTTATTCCTTGTTGAACTAAATCATCTACATTAGATCTTTCCTTTGCAGCATCATTTTGTGAGTCAAGGACTACAATTTCATATCCTAATTCCTTCGCTTTCTTCTCCGCGCCTTCTTTCATTGATACAAAGAATGGGTTATTAAGAGTTGAAACTACCATCCCAATTTTCTTTCCACCGTCTGCGGATTTTTGTGAGCTGCAGCCAGCCAAAGTTCCCATAATTAGTACAGTTGATAATGATATTGATAGTAATTTTGATATTTTTTTCAATTTAATCATCCTCCATTTTTTTATTTATTCTTTTTTTCAACCATTACGGCAAGTAGAATAACTAAGCCCTTAACTATTGCTTGATAAAAAGGTGAAACATTCATAAGATTTAATCCATTATTAAGTACACCTATTATTAAAGCTCCTATTATTGTACCTATTACACTACCTTCTCCTCCAGTTAAACTAGTACCACCGAGTACTACGGCTGAGATAGCGTCTAACTCAAAACCTACTCCAGCATTGGGAGAAGCAGATCCTATTCGACTTGCAACAATTATGCCACTTAAGGCTGCTGTAGCGCCACAGATAACATATACAAGTGTTTTGATCTTGCCTGTATTAATACCTGATAATCTTGCTGAGTCTTCATTTCCTCCAAGTGCGTAAAGATATCTACCATATCTAGTTTGACTTAAAACATAAAATGCTATTCCAAACACTAAAATTGTAAGTATAACTGGAATTGGAAATCCTAAAAACATCTTATTTCCTATACCTGAAAAACTTTGTCCAAGTCCTGAAATAGGAGTACCATTTGTATATACATAAGTTACACCTCTAAAGATAGTCATTGTAGCCAGTGTAACTATGAAAGCTTGTATTCTACCTTTTGAAACAAGAATACCGTTTATAAGACCTATAGCGCAGCCGATAGCTAAAGCTACGATTATTGCTAAATATAAGTTGCCTGTGGTCTTTATTATACTTGCTGCAACAGCACCGCTCACTGCAAGTATGGATCCTACAGATAAATCAATCCCTCCCGTAAGAATTACAAAAGTCATTCCTATAGCTATAACCGCATTTCCCGAAACTTGAGTGAATATATTTTTAATATTTGGTCCGGTTAAAAATCTAGGTGTAATAAATGATATAACAATACATAATATCAAAAGACCTATTAAAGATTTATATTTTAAAACTACATTTTTTAAATTACTTTTCACAATATAGACTCCTTCCTTGGTAAGGGTTATTTTTTTAACCTTAACTTTTTATACCTACTGCATATTTCATTATTGCTTCTTGTGAAGCTTCTTCCCTAGAAAGTTCACCAGATATTTCGCCCTCGTGCATGATTAAAATTCTATCACATATCCCGAGTATTTCAGGCATATCAGAGGATATCATAATAATTGATTTACCCATAGCCTTTAGTTCGTTTAAAACATCATAAATTTCTTTCTTAGCGCCTACGTCTATTCCTCTAGTGGGTTCATCTATGATTAATACTTTAGGTGCAAGCATGAGCCATTTAGCTAATATAACCTTTTGTTGATTACCACCACTTAAATTTTTAATCAACTGCTGCGAACTAGGAGTCTTTATAGAGAGTTTCTTTATATATTCCTCAATTTCCTTACTTTCTTCTAGTTTATTTATGCGCTTAGCTCCATTTTCATATTTCTTAAGGTTAGCTAAGGTCATATTGCTTCCTACTGACATACCTAGAATAAGACCTTCTTTTTTTCTATCTTCAGAAAGATAACAAATTCCTTTTTCGATAGCATCTTTAGGAGAACAAATATTAACTTCTAGGCCATCAACAAATATTTTACCAGAAGATTTTTTATATTCTCCAAATATAGTTTTTGCCATTTCTGTCCGACCTGAACCCATGAGTCCTGAGATTCCTAAAATTTCTCCACTCTTTGCTTCAAAGCTGATATCGCAAACCTTTTCATTGAAGCTTAAGTTTTCAACTTTGAGGATAGTGTGTCCTTTGGATGATTTTCTGTATGGAAACTGTTCTTCTAATTTTCTACCAACCATCATTGATATTAAATCTTCTTTAGTAATGTCTTTTGTCTTAACCTCGCCGATATGTTTACCATCTCTTAAAACTGTTATCCTGTCACAAATTCTAAATATTTCATCCATTCTATGAGAGATGTACACAATGCACATATTTTCACTTTTAAGCTTGGTAATCACTTTAAAAAGATTATCCGTTTCAACATCAGTTAATGCAGTTGTAGGTTCATCCATTATTATTACTGTTGAGTTCTTGGAAAGTGCTTTCGCTATTTCTATTAGTTGTCTTTCACCTACATTCAAATCTTTAACTAAAGTATCTGCATCAATATTGAAACCAATATCTTTAAGTAATATTTTTGATTTTTCTTTTAGCTCTTTTTTATTTATTCTCCTTGTTATTCCATTAAATCCTTCATTACCTAAAAAAATGTTTTCCCATATACTTAAATTAGGAAGAAGACTTAGTTCTTGATGAATAATTGCTATTCCATGTTTTTCAGCATCTTTTATACCTTTTATATCTACTTCAGAACCTTGGATAATAATGCTTCCTGTATCCTTATGATAGACTCCGCTTAAAATCTTCATTAAAGTAGATTTACCTGCCCCATTCTCTCCGAGTAGAGCTAGAACTTCTCCACTATAAGCTTTTAAGCTAACATCTTCAAGAGCTTTTACTCCTGGAAAGGCTTTTGAAACATTTTCCATCTGAAGTAGAGGTTTTATGTTAGTCATTGAATTTCCTCCTTAAACTTACTTAAATTGAGCTATAGTTAGAATACAACTCCTGATTTTAGTATTATATTTGCATAGGGTGTTTGTTCACCAGTTCTTACTACTGCTTTGCACTCTTTCAACTGAGACTTCAGTTCCTCATGAGTTATAAAGGTGATTTTTACATCTCCAACTGCTTTTTTTAGTTCATTAAATAAATTCGGACTAACTTCAAAGGTCTCTTTAGCCACTATTACTTCTTCTATTTGAAGTTCTGTTAATATACATTTTAAAGTTTGAATAAAGCCTGGTATATTTTTAATTAATGCGATATCTATTCTTTTAGTGGCATCTGGTATTGGTAGACCACAGTCCCCTATCGCTAATGTATCTTTGTGTCCCATTTTAGATATTACTTCAGATATTTGTGAATTTAGTAATGCAGTCTTTTTCATGACTAATCCTCCTTGTATGCCTCTATGGAAAAATGACAATTATTAATTGTTATCTTCACCGTAAATGTCTATTACCTCTTGCATCGTTGGTATTGAGGGTTGTGCTCCTGATCTTTGAACTACTATTGAAGAAACTTTATTAGCAAAAGTTATAGCTTTTTTTAGATTTTCATAGTTCAATTTTCGCGTCCCTAAATTACTTGCTACTGCCCCAATAAAACTATCTCCTGCAGCAGTTGTGTCAATAGCCACGACCCTAATTGCTGGAATTAATTCTGCCTTTTCTTTAGTTACTAATGCTGCACCCTTTGAACCTAGTGTTATTATTACGTAATTTACTCCCATTTCTATAAAACTCGTCGCAGCTTTTTTAGCACTTTCTAAATCTTCAACTAAAATCCCTGTAATATCATAAGCTTCTGTTTCATTGGGAATTATTATATCTGTACATTTCAACAAATTCTTATCTATTTTTTTTGCTGGTGCTGGATTTAGTATTGTTATAATTCCTTGGGATTTTGCATAATTAAAAGCCTCAATTGTCATTTCGCTAGGCGTTTCAAATTGTGCAACTATTACATCGCAATCTCTTATAATTGAATAACTTTGTTTTATCTCATCTATATTAATACTCATATTAGCACCCGCGACTACAACTATAGAATTATTCCCTTCACGGTTAACATTAATTATAGCTGTGCCAGTAGTTTCTTTGTTATCTTTAAAAATATAATCTGTATTTATACCATCTTGCGAAAGCTTACTAACCAAGAAATCGCCATTACTGTCTACTCCAACCTTACCTATCATGTAGACATCGCAGCCCATTCGTTTAGAAGCTACTGCTTGATTTGCCCCTTTTCCCCCAGGAACAGTAGTTAAACTTTTTGCAAAAATGGTTTCACCAACTTTAGCCATGTTTTCTACTTTTAATACTATATCCATATTTAAACTTCCAAGTACGCAAATTCCACTCATATAATAGATCACCTCTTCTTAGCTTAACCGATTAACTGAACCGGTTAAGCTAATTGTATACGTTTAAATGTCTCTTGTCAATAAACA
>DAVZGU010000149.1:0-5398 GCA_052274215.1 Clostridium sp.
GTGTTGTAGGCTCAATTATCGGGCCGTTTTTATATAAAATTTTTAAAATTGATGATAAAGTTGCCCTAGGGATTGCTATGGGAGCCTCAGCTCATGCATTAGGAACAGCGAGGGCTATGGAAATAGGAGAAACCGAGGGAGCGATGAGTGGCATAACTATGGCTATTTCAGGAATTGTAGCTGTTCTTTTATATCCTCTCTTATGGAATATGTTTCTTTCGTTCTTAAAATAATTTCTTGGAATACGCTATGTTTTGACTTCGATTAAATTAAGTTTATATATGTAGTGTATGTATTATTAAGGAGGTTTTTTCATTATGAAAAAAAATGAGATTAAAGGTCCATTAAATAAATTAATTGATTCAATAGACAATGTATTATCTGATGAAAAGGAGCAAAAACTAAGGAGTAGATTGGGAAAAGAAATAAGGAAATGCATTTTTACAGATGATATAGTTAAAAAACTTAATGAAAGCGATTTTTCAGGATTGGTTGAGCAAGAAGAAGAAATAGAGGTGCTTTTTTCTATGATATTTCCTGTTTTCATTGAGAAAGATGATGTTATCTTTAGGTTGTATAAGCATAAGATTGAAGTTGATTTATCAGATGAAATGAGTGATAGATATATTTACATGTTTTCAGATGGGAGACTTACATCGGGTTTATTTGAATGTTTCAAGCTTTATGATGATGAATATACTTATGGAATAAAAAAGATAATAAATATTATTCCAAGGCTTAGAGAAACCGTGAAAGAGGAACTAGTAAATCTGGATAAAAGTGAAAAACTTAATAAACAAAAAATGGGCGATTTTAAGAATAGAGAAATAGTAGCTAAAAAGAATTTTAATGAATTAATAAATAGCTTAAATAAGTTTAAATAATGTGTAGGAATGTTATGGGTGGGATTAAAGAAATTGCGACGCAATTTTGATGAATCTATCACTACGATTAAAATAAAAATATCCTTTCAGATGTTAAATGTATTTTGAAATTTAATTAGCCAAACTGGCTAATTTTTTTCTTTTTAATCTTTTATCTAACTACTTAAAAAGAGTGGATATAGATATGTTGTTATTTATGTTTTCTAAAATAAAAATATATAAATGAAAAAATAAGGGTATATTAATGTTTATATTAATAAGTAATTAAGAGCAGGATATATAATTAATAAAATAGTATAAGGTTGTCTGTAGTATAAAAAGCAAACCATAAGGACATAATTTAGAAGCAATTACTCTGAAGGGAATGATGACCTTATGGTATTCAATAAAGTAGAAATATGTGGCGTAGATACTGCAAAATTACCTGTACTAAAAGAAAAAGAAATGAAAGAGCTACTATTTAGGATACAAAATGGCGAGTATGAGTGTAGAGAAAAATTTATTAAAGGAAACTTAAGATTGGTTTTAAGTGTGATAAAGCACTTTAATAATCGAGGAGAAAACGTAGATGATTTATTTCAAGTCGGCTGTATTGGTTTAATGAAGTCCATTGATAATTTTGATCTAAGTTTAAATGTTAGATTTTCAACATATGCAGTTCCTATGATTATTGGGGAAATAAGAAGATATTTAAGAGATAATAACTCAATAAGAGTTAGTAGATCATTAAGGGATATTGCATATAAAGCATTACAAGTTAGAGACAGATTGGTAAATAAAGACAATAAGGAACCTACTGTATCTGAAATAGCAAAAGAATTAGAATTACCAAGGGAAGACGTAGTATTTGCTTTAGATGCTATACAAAATCCTGTATCTTTATTTGAACCAATTTATCACGCTGGTGGAGATGAAATTTATGTAATGGATCAAATAAGTGACACCAAAAATTTAGATGATAATTGGCTTGAAAATATATCAATTAAAGAGGCAATGAAAAAATTAAATGTTAGAGAAAAGTTAATCTTAAATTTAAGGTTCTTCGATGGAAGAACTCAAATGGAAGTAGCAGGTGAAATAGGTATATCTCAAGCACAAGTTTCTAGACTGGAAAAAACTGCATTAAAGCACATGAGAAAGTATGTATAGGGTCCCCTAGTGGGTCCCTTTTTTTTATTGAAGCATTTGTTTCGGAATACAGTATAATGTATTATTTTGTGAAAATTTGAAAAATATTATCTTTTTACAACTAAAGTAGTTGATTTTTTGTAATAATAAGCATATTATGTAATGAGGACATGTGTGAAAGAACTATAAAAATTAAATAATAAAATATAGGTTTAAATTAATTAAAAGGGAATCAGGTTAAAATCCTGAACTATCTCGTAGCTGTAATAGATGAATTTAAGTGCATTATGCCACTCGAAAACGGGGAAGGCGTACTTAAATAATGATTCTTGAGTCAGAATACCGGCCTATATTCTGCACTACAAACTCTACGAGTGATAGAGAGGGCTTTATAATGAAAATTTGTTTGTTGATTTTATATGATTAAGCATATTTTTGAATCGTTTCCTTCTAACGCATTAGTTAGAAGGCTTTTTGTTTTGTATTCAGGACTATACTATGAACTTGAAAAATGAGACTATAACATCACTAGGCAGAATATTATAGCTGTTGACTGTTGCGTCAATGACATGGGGTAAAAATTCGAGGGAGATGTGAAATGGGGAAAATTGTTATTTTATGTGCCGTTTTTCTGATGGCGGGCTTTTTCTTCAAATGGAAACATGGCGATGGTGCACATCATCATCACCGTGGAATCGGACATAAACACGGCGAAGGATTTTCAATTGATTTCTATGCTTATACTTCTAAAATCAGACATTGGAATGCTACTTTTAAAGTATCTCTTTCTGTTGCGATACTGATTCTTTGCATTGTATTGGAAAATCCATATGTATCCGGTGTGGTCATTATTGCAATGGCCTATCTGACAGTTGTAAAAGGAGAGCTTCCAGTAAACGAATACTTGTCAATACTGGCGATTCCAATCATATTTATCCTCCTTGGCACTTTTACAATTGCTATTGATTTTTCAAAGCAGCCAATGGGGCAGTATAACCTGTATCTTGGTTTCTGCTATGTGTTTACTTCTCAGGAAAAGCTAAAGGAAGTGGTGTTTTTGATTCTGAAGGTTTTTGCAGCTATAAGCGCCCTACAGATGATGACACTGTCGACTCCATCCTCAGAGATTATTTATGTGCTTCGAAAGGCACATGTGCCAAAGCTTATTGTAGAGCTTATGAACCTCATTTACCGTTACATTTTCATTTTAATGGATGTCTATACTAAAATGAAAAATTCTGCAGAATCCCGTCAGGGCTACTGTGATTTTAAAACTTCCTGTTATACATTTGGAAGCATTGCAAGCAATATGCTGGTTATTTCGCTTAAAAAGGCAAACACTTATTATGATGCCATGGAGGCCAGATGTTATGATGGAGATCTTATATTTTTAGAGGAAGATAAAAAGGTAGAGACAATACAGATTGCCTCTGCAGTAGCATTCATAATTTTTTTGATTCTGATCTGGGGATTTACAAGATAGAAAGGAGCTATTATGAGGAAATCAATATTAAAGGTCGAAGATCTATACTACGTGTACGGAAATGGAAAGTCTGCATTGGACGGTGTAAGCGTTGATATTTATGAAGGTGAGAAAATCGCTGTCATTGGTTCCAATGGGTCCGGAAAATCCACATTTTTCTTGAACATAAACGGTGTATTTACACCTGAACAGGGAAAAATCATCTATAGGGATATTGTCGTTAATAAAAAGAATTTAAAAGGACTTCGAAAAAATATTGGAATCGTATTTCAAGATGCGGACAATCAAATAATCGCATCTACAGTAAGGGGAGAGGTTGGATTCGGGCCGATGAATTTAAAGCTTCCAAAAGAGGAAGTACTGAAGCGAGTTGAGGAAGCGCTGGCATACATGAACATCTCAGATTTCAAGGATCGTCCGCCACACTATTTGAGTGGTGGTGAAAAGAAGCGCGTCACCATTGCGGGTATCATTGCTATGAAATCGGAAATCATTATCTTTGATGAACCGACTGCATCACTGGACCCTTTAAATGCACTGATGTTAGAAGAAGTTTTGGACAAGCTTGGTTCTGAGGGTAAGACAATGCTTATTTCCACCCATGATGTAGATTTCGCATACAGATGGGCTGAGCGAGTCCTTGTATTCTGCCAAGGAAAAATTATCGCAGATGGAGCACCATTAGAAATTTTCCAAAACACAGAAATTTTAAAACAAGCAAATCTAAAACAGCCAACCGTGCTGGAGATATATGAATTGCTTGTAGAAAAACATCTGATGGAAGATACTAAAGCCTATCCGAAAAGTACGCAAGAATTCAAGGAAATGTTTGAAAAATAGTTGGGTTTCTAGGCATTTTAGCTTAGATTAATATAAATTAAAAACAATAAAGGAGGAAAAAAAATGAATCAGAAAGAAAAGAAAATTGTCTTTATTGCGATTGCTTTTGCATTAATTTTCGGGGTAGCCCCGGCAGCAAACGCAATGCACATCATGGAAGGGTACCTTCCACCAAAATTCTGTATTATATGGGGTGCTATATGCGTTCCATTCTTAGTAGCAGGTTATTTATCAATTAAGAAAACATTATCCAAGAACCGTAAATCCATCACTATTCTTGCTATGGCAGGCGCATTCATTTTCGTGCTTTCATCTTTAAAGATTCCGTCAGTAACAGGAAGTTGCTCACATATGACTGGTACCGGACTTGGTGCAATCTTATTCGGACCAATGGCAGTCAGCATCCTGGGGATCATTGTACTACTTTTCCAGTCAATTTTGCTTGCTCATGGCGGACTGACCACTCTTGGTGCTAATACGTTTTCTATGGCTATTGCAGGACCGCTTATTACTTATGTAATCTACAAATTATGCCAGAAGCTCAAAGTCAATAAATATGTAGGTATTTTTCTGGCAGCATCAATCGGTGACTTATTAACCTATTGTGTAACAAGTTTTGAACTTGCACTTGCATATCCGTCTGCAAGCGGTGGTATCGCAGCATCTGTAGTCAAGTTCCTTGCAGTATTTGCACCGACACAGCTTCCACTGGCAATTATCGAAGGTATTCTGACCGTTGTTATCATTATGGGTCTTGAAACATATGCAAAATCCGAATTAACAGAACTTGGATTCTTAAATGGAGGTGAAAATTAATGGTAAAGACGAAAAAAAAGGTTATCATTTTATTAATTATTGCTGCATTAATTGCCATTATACCATTATTTGCATTAAAGGGTGCTGAATTCGGTGGCTCAGATGATGCAGGAAGTAAAGTAGTTTCCGAGATTACAGGTAATGAGTATAAGCCTTGGTTTGAACCTGTTATGGAAACTTGGATTGGCGGAGAATTACCAGGCGAAATTGAGAGTTTACTCTTTTGTCTACAGACAGGTATTGGAGT
>DAVZGU010000150.1:0-5388 GCA_052274215.1 Clostridium sp.
AACATTACTCTCTGTTATAAGGGATATTTTAAAAAAGGAAAAGCCAAAAGGAATGTTCAAAAGAACCATTGGTAATTCAAGGGAAAAACTTAGTGCTTTTCTTTCACATTCAGATCCAAAGGTACGAAAGAATGTATGTGGCGTTATTGGCGAACTCGGAGACCCTGCATATTTAGAGGCCTTATATAATGCCTATAACGCTGAGGATAAACTATTTGTAAGATATTCCTACGTACTTGCAATCGGAAACTGTGGCAGTGAAAATGACGCCGAAAAGTTAAAGAAAATGTTTGAGGACGTAGTAACAAATGAAAAAGCTTGTCAAGAAAATGACTCACTAGTAACAACTAATAAGCATATTAATGAAGAAAAGCTTGCACTAACAAGAGCCATAGATAAATTATCACCCACAGCGCGCCATGAGTTTAAAGGATTTGAAAGTCCTGTACCTATGCTGCTCACTGTTATGAATTATCAGTATCAGCTTACTTTGAAGGAGCTGGATGATAAATGGATTGATGGCAGACTTGTAGATGATGGTATACTTATCTGCGAGAAGGATTTAGATAAGATTTACACATGCAGGACCTTTTATGAACTTTTATATCCTTTAGCTGAGTGTGAAGATTTAGACTTTGATTATAAGGTAATAGCTGATGCAATTATAAATGCAAATTTTGTAGATTTTTTAAATCAGTGTCATGATAATGCTTCTAATGATCCTTTTGGGTATAGAGTTGAATTTAAAACTATGGATTCTAATAGAGAAAGGTCAGAGTTTGTAAAAAACTTGTCTAGAGAATTAGATGAACTTTCCTGTGGAAACTTAAGAAACAGCCCTTCCTCATATGAAGTTGAAATTCGAATACTTGAAAGAAATAATCTCTGCAGTGTATATGTCAAACTGTATTCCGTAAAAGATAATAGATTTGACTACAGAAAAAATGACTTAGCTACATCCATAAATCCTGTGACTGCTGCTATTGCAATAAAATCAATAGAAAAATGGCTAGACCCTAGTGCTAAAGTTATAGACCCCTTTTGTGGCGCTGGAACAATGCTTATTGAAAGAGCTAAATTAGAAGAATTCGGATCTTTAACTGGAGTTGATATATTTAGAACAGCTATAAACGCTGCAACAATAAATTCCAAATTAGCTAATGTAGATATAGACCTTATAGCTGAAGATATATTAGAATTTGTGCCTTACGGACAATTTGATGAAATGATAACAAATATGCCTTTTGACAATAAGTCAACCACTCATAATAAATACGCGGACTTGTATAGTGCATTTGTAAATAAAATCCCTGATTTTATAAGACCAGGTGGAATTGCATTTATTTATACAATAGAAAAACAATTATTTAGAGAAGTTCTAATTGATAATTCGCAGCTTGAACTACTTCAAGAGATAAAAATTGAAAGTGGTAGACTTACGCCTCATATATTTGTGCTAAAAGTAAAATAATTCAAATATACTTATAACAAAATAGATGCACCTAATGAATAGGTGCATCTATTTCTTTTACTAATTTATTCAACCCACCAAGTATCTTTTGTAGAAACCGGTAAATGTCTTTTGTGTTTAGAAACTGTATATAACTTCAATATCTGATTCTCATATTCTTCTGTGATATCTTCACCTCTTAAATACATACAAACCTGATGATTCAATTCTTTTACTTGTTCTAGATTCGACTTATTGTCCCACATACCAGTGGTATCCACTTTATCAATTATAAGTTGTGGTGCATTAAATATTTTAGCCATTTCGTAAATTATGCCTTTCGTTATTCCGGCAAGTGGTTTTACATCTGCTGCATCATCACCATACTTAGTCACCATTCCTAGCGTTAATTCAGCCACATTTGAAAATCCAGCAACTAAAACATCATAAACTTCAGCTATTCTATATATCACTGTCATTCTTATTCTAGATTTTGTATTTCCTATATCTACTTTTGAAGAAGGTAAATTATGAAGAAGCTCAAGTGATTCATTTACAGGACCCATTACATCATAGGTTCTAAATACATCTGGCTGTATAATTCGTATTGCAAGTTCTATACCAGCTCTGTCTGGATTAGTTCCAAAAGGAAGCGATAGATTAATTAACTCAAGACCTGATTTTTTTATAAGCATACTCGTAACAAAGCTATCTACTCCACCCGAAAGATTACAAACATAACCTTTTTTTCCAGTTAGCTTAGCATACTTTTGTAAAAAAGTACATATTTCTTCTATCATTCTATATGCATATTTTGCATCTGACTCGTCTTGAAGAGGAGAAGGTATACCGAATTCACTAATTATTTCTTGTTGTTTAATTTTATCCATATGGAACCCCCTTAAACTTATTTATAAATTTATTATAACACATATTATGTATATATTGTTAAAACATTAACATATTACCTCTTATGGTTTTAATACTAACCTCAGTAATATTAAAATATAAAACAAATGAGAGGGTCCTAATAATAATAATTTATAATTTACCATATTATAGTCAATTTAAAATATAATTCAAATTATAAGATTTACTTTATAACCACACTTTGGACATATATCGCTACTAATATTAACCTGAATATTACCTCCTTCTCTTTTGATAAGCTTATAACCACACTTTGGGCAATATGTTGAGTTATCGGTATTAGCTACATTACCCACGTATACATGGCTAAGGTATTCTTTTGCTATATCTCTATCTTGTAGCATTACCTCAAGCTTTGTAGCAGGGTTTTTCATCTTGTAACTCGGAAAATATCTTGATAAGTGAAGTGGAATATCTTTATTTACTGAGGCTATGAATCCTGCAATTTCTTTAATTTCGTAACTAGAGTCATTTTCTCCACTTACGAGTAGTGTAGTTACCTCAATATGACACTCTTTTGATGATCTCTTAATAGTATCCATTACAGGCCTAACAGTTCCTCCACATACGTCTTTATAATACTTGTTATTAAAAGCTTTTAAATCAATATTCATAGCATCTACATAAGGAAGGAGTTTCTTTAAAGGCTCTTCTTTTATATAACCATTAGTCACCAATACTATATTTATATTTTTTAGTGTTTCTTTTAATAACCTTGCTGAATGGTATACATATTCATACCATATAGAAGGCTCATTATATGTAAATGCCACCCCAATATTATCCTCAAGGCTTTTGCATATTTCCACTAATTTCTCTGGGGGTATATATTCGCTACTTACTCTCCCTTGTGATATAGAATGATTTTGACAAAAGTCACAACTAAAATTGCATCCAAAGCTTCCTACAGAAAGTATATTGCTACCTGGCTTAAAATGATATAACGGCTTCTTTTCTATGGGATCTTTTGCAATAGAAGTTATTTCTCCATAATTTATTGTATAAAGCAATCCTTCTCTATTTACACGTACATTACATTTGCCATACGCCCCCTCTTTAATAAGGCAATTATGAGGGCAAAGTTTGCAATTTATTTTATCCCCTTGTTTTTCATAAAATAAAGCTTCTTTATCCATGTCGACAACTCCTATTTATGTCTAATAACCTCAAATTTTTCAATTGTATAATTTTCTTTTGGAGAAATTGATGCTTTATTTAACACAATGCTTATTTGCTCCTCTATGGTATTAACGCCTTCAAGGTCTGGTAATAGCAGTCCACTCTTACCACCACTTCGTACAACCACTCCATATTTTTTAGGATTTAGTTCTTCTTTTAAAGCTGCTATGGGCTTAGTTAGAACATCTACAGAAAAGACAATATCCTCAAGCTCTCCAAATGATACATTACTAAACCTTGGGTCGCCTTCTCCTGCTTCAACAGCATTTCGAATTATTTCTTTCGAAGTATTCTCAGTTACTGGAAAAATGGTACCTATGCAACCTCTTAGTGCTCCAAATTTTTTAAGAGACACAAAAACTCCTCTTTTATTATTTATCATTTCCGGCCTTACATAGCTTGGTACATCCATTAAATTGCCCTCTATTAGGTAATGAGTAAGACTTTCTCTTGCTAGCCGAACATAAACATCTTCATTATCTACTCTCTCATTATATTTCTTTCTTTTCTCCTTGGTAATTTCTGATAATATATCTCTGTCACTGTTTTTAAGTTCAAATTTCATTGCCGCATATCCAACTCCAAAAGTACCTTCATAAGAAAGAAGTTCACCCTTTATTTCATTACCTTCCATTGCTCCAAGCATTATATAATAAGACCTTAAACCACACTCTCCAGCATTTTCAATCATTTCAGAATCTATGTTAAATACTCCTGCTACATCACCCTTTGTTAGTAGACTTATTATTTCCTTATCAAACTTTTCTCCATATGGACTATAATCATAAGGCCCTTCATCTTTAAGACGATGAGAAAGATCACCGCTACCAATAAACACAGCGTTTTTATTGCTTTCCTCTACGGACTCCTTGATGAGTTTACCAAATTTATATAATTGTATGGGGGTAAGCCCACCATATGTAATATGAACAAGCTTAAAGGAATTATATTTATCTTTAACAAAATACAGTGGAACTATGCTACCGTGATCTAATTCATATTCTCTGCCATAACTTTTAAGGTTGCTACTTGTTGCCCTGACTGTTGGTATATTATTTTCATCAGACTTATCCATAATTCTTTGTGTCAAATCCATGTCTATTTGAAGATCCATAGAAATCTTCGGAGCGCCAAATTGCTTTAGACTACCCGAAATAGAATTTTCAAAAGAAAGCGCTATAGCATCTGAAAACATAGTGCCATGTGGCGTAACTACAATTATTACCTCTGGTTTTATTTCTGCTATTTCACGTCCAATGTGCGAGCAAGCGTCATATGTGTTTTTTATCTTTTTTTCCTCTCCACGTCCCACCTCTGGAATTATTATAGGGGGATGTGGCATTGTAACATAAGCTATTATTTTACCCATTACAATCACCTCTCATATTCATTACTCTGAACCTCACACGACTAAAGTCGAATGGTTCTTATCTACCTAAACTTCTTCAATACTCTCATATATAGAAATTTTATATTTTCTATATATTACAACGTATTAAAACTTTAACATACCTTCTTCCTTACTATTATTATGCCCAATTTATTAACTAATCATAGTAAATATAATTAATTATTACTTACTATAATTTGAATGCTGCATCCCAAAATTCATCTCATGACTGAAGTGACGAGTATTTTTTTCAAGAATATAACATAAATAAACTAAATTATTATTTTTGAGAGTTGTATTCTCAATATTCCCTCATTTTAAATCCTCTAATTATATTAAGTCTTTTATTAAAATTGCCGCTCAACCAACTAAAATGTACCCTATAGTAAACTATAGAGTACATTTTATAATTCCTTTGGATTGACTATGTTAACAACAT
>DAVZGU010000151.1:0-5360 GCA_052274215.1 Clostridium sp.
TCCTACTATAGTTTTTTACACGAATTGTTTCCGTATGCCTTAAATAAATACAAAGACACGAAAATCCAATTGAGAATAGAGAATATACATAGAAAATACAGTGAAAAGTATGCTTAATTGCAGTAAATAGCCCCATTTGGGGGCTATTCTCAATACGAACTTCGCGTAAAATCTATTTCGCGCAACTCATTTAAAATAAAAAAGAAAGACCATTTATTTTACACTCATATGGGGTAGTGCCAATTGCCCTACTGCTTAACTTCAATAGGGATATCAAGTATTTTATTTGTTGTATTTGCAGTTATACTTTAAAACTAGGGATTAAAAAATCTACCTTAACAAATATAGTTAGGGTAGATTTTAATTTATATATAAATACTTCACCCAAAGTTAATACTATTCTAAGCTTTTATGGACTTTTAGCACAGAAATTAGGATACTGTAATTATTTAATTATTCTATATAAAAAACCCCACAAACTGATAGTTTGTTGAAGCATAAAATGTATTTAAAATAAGGATATTTGTTCAATTTTCTCATTATCTTTGGTAATCTCAGAATTGTTAGCCATTGCTTCAATCTTATGCAAATATCTTTCCATATCAAATTTTCTTTTTAAACCTTTATCATTCATAAATCTAACTAATCCAAAGAGAGCTCTCTCACCCCAAGGTCTATCATGCTTTCCAAAGCACCAAGCAATCCCCGCAAATCCATTTGCGTCCCTACCATCTAAAAGGTACTTGTTATTTAAATAAATAGCAGTATTATAAGCTTCTTCTGGAGTTTTACTCCATTCTAATATTTTCTTTCCCCAATACATCCTCATATAGCCATGCATTTTACCCGTAATGAGCATTTCCTTTTGCGCAGCATTCCAATAACCATCATGGGTTTGCGCTGTTTCTAGTTCTTGAACGGAGTAAATAAACTCTCGTGCGTCTACCAAATGTTTTTCAAGAGTATTCACAGCCCAAGATGGAAGTGATTTATAAGAATCATATTTATCATTATAAAAGACAAAATTCATACTTAATTCTCTTCTAATTATTAATTCCTCTAAAAAGGCTTTTTTATCTTCTATAGAAACATCCATTAATTTAATATATATGTACAAGGGAGAAATCTGACCAAAATGCAGATATGGACTCAAATTAGAAGAATAAGCATTTGATGGTTCGTTTTTAAGTTCATTATAATGTGATAATTTATTGGAGATAAAATCTTCTAGTAATAGCTTGGCATTACTAGTACCACCCTTATAGTACAGTACTCTCTTAACTGTTTTATCAATTTTAAGTTGTGAAATAGCTTTATCAATATCTTCTATATCATATTCATCAAGTGGAAACTCCAAATCAGTAGAAACTACATTACATTGTCTCTCATTAAGAGGCAATGCAAACTCCTCTAATCTTTTGCTTATCTTATTTCTAAGAGTATATGCAGCATACTCTTCTTTTAAAGAAGCTACTTCTACGGGTACAATGACATTAGTTTCTACCTGTACCACAGAGCATTCCGCATTTTGGGCTAAAAGCGTTCTCCACTTTTTTTCTATCCTTAAATATCCTCTATCTACTACCATTAACGCTGCAAAAGATGATATTTCTAAAGCCCCATTTTCAGGAGATATTTTTCTAATAATCATTTTAATATTTCTTCTAGTTAATTCTGTTTTTACTTCTTTTAATCCCTCTAGCATAAAATAATAGTGTCTTTCATTTGCCTCTGGAAAATTATCTGTTAATCCAAAATACACAACTAATAGCTTTTTAAGCTCATTGGCCTGCATTATGGCATACTCTAGGGCATGATTATATTCTGTTCTTTGAGAGCATTGCATCCAGTAAACCACATAGGGATTATCAATTATTTTTTTATTGTTTAAAACTTTAATTCTATCTTGTAAAATCATTATTTTCAGCTCCATTATTATAGATTATTTTTTGACAATTAAAAAACTACTAAAATATATTTTAGCAGTCCCTCTTTACTTAATGCTTATTGATATACTCAATATATTGCTTCAAAATTATAATCATTATTTTTTAAGAGTAAACCTAAATCTATATTTTTTCTATAATTATAAACTTATTATAGATTTTTTATATTGTTTTGTAAAATACAATAATAATTATTCTCGCTTCCATATTTTACAACGGGGTCCATGGCCATCAATCTAATAAAAAAGCGCTTTTATTTCACACTGCTGAGTAATCAAAATTAGAAGACTTTACTAAAAAGATTATTTAAGATTATGCCAAGATTGTTACAATATACGCATTAGCTAAATAAAAACATACTAGTGCAACCTTATTTAATAATATGGTAGTCGATAGTAATGCACTATAAAAAAGCTAAAGACCTAAGAAATATTTCATAGGTCTTTAGCTTTTTTGATGTAACTTATTTTTTAGATGAACTACGTTTAAATATCTTTGCAACTTCATTAAAGAAAAGTGGCATAAGTGATAAGACAGTGACAATACCCCAATCGAATAAACTTAAAGCGTGAACACTAAAAGCATTTGCGAGAGGTGGGACAGTTATTATTAAATCTTGTAGCAGTATACCAAATATTATAGCTGCAATTAAATATTTGTTTGTAAAAAGTCCTATTTGAAATATGGATTTTTTGTTATTTCTCATATTCAAAGAATGAACAAGTTGAGAAACGGATAATACTACAAAGGCCATAGTTTGTGCATGCTTTATAGCATCTTTTGTGATTTTTTCTGGGAATAATGGGAATAAACTAGTTGTTCCACTATAGTATTTTGCACCTATTATAAATGCGATTAAAGTTACTGTACCAATTAATAATCCATTAAGAGCTAGATTTAGGGTAGCACCCTTGAATAAACTATCTTTTGGATTACGTGGTTTATATTTCATAACATCAGTATCACCTGGGTCGACTCCTAGAGCTAAAGCTGGAAGCGTATCTGTAATCAAGTTAACCCATAATATATGGATGGGTCTAAGAGGTGAGGCCCATCCTAGAAGTATTGCAAGAAATAGTGCTATAATTTCTCCAACATTACATGAAATCAGGAATATTACAGTCTTTTTAATATTTGTGAAGATGTTTCGTCCTTCCTTTATTGCAGATACGATAGTTGAAAAATTATCGTCTATTAATATCATATCAGCAGCACCTTTAGCGACATCAGTACCTGTTATACCCATGGCTACACCTATATTTGCAATTTTAAGAGATGGTGCATCATTTACTCCGTCACCGGTCATAGATACAATGTTACCTTTAGATTTAAGCGCCTTTATAATTTTAACTTTATGTTCTGGTGATACTCTTGCGAATACACTTATATTATCAATTTTACTATTAAGTTCAACATCAGATAATTTATCAAGCTCATTACCAGACATAACTGCGGATGAATCTTGTGTAATATTAAGTTCTTTAGCAATTGCAAAAGCTGTGTTTTGATGGTCTCCAGTTATCATAACAGTTTTTATTCCAGAGTTTCTACATAATGAAATAGAATCTTTAACTTCAAGTCTAGGTGGATCTATCATACCTATTAGACCAATAAATATTAAGTCATTTTCTAAAGAATCTATATCTACATGAGGGGTTGAAAGAATTTTATAAGCAGCACCTAGAACTCTTAAAGCATTGTCTGACATAGTGTTAGATGCAGCTATTATTTCTTTTCTTAAATTATCTGTAATGCATACTATGTTGCCTTTAATGTATGCTTTAGTGCATAATTTGATTAGATTATCAATAGCACCTTTTGTCATCACATAATATTCATTATCATATTTATTTACGGTAGTCATTAACTTCCTATCTGATTCAAAAGGGACTTCATTAATTCTTTTATGTCTTTTTTCTAAGTCATCTTTAAATATTTTGTAGCGTACTCCAGCTACTAATAAAGCAATTTCAGTTGGGTCACCGGTTTTTGAACTTTCAGAGTAAGTAGAATCATTACATAAAATAAGATTTTCTATTAATAACTTATGTTGATTGTCATTAATGTTTAGACTGTCTATATTTCCTAGGTATCCATCTGTATAAAATTTTGTTACCGTCATTTTGTTTTGAGTTAGAGTTCCAGTTTTATCTGAACATATAATATTTACTGAACCCAAAGTTTCAACAGCAGGTAGTTTACGTACAATAGCTTTCTGTTTTATCATCTTTTGAACGCCCATAGCAAGTACTATAGTGACTATTGCAGGAAGTCCTTCAGGAATTGCAGCTACTGCTAAACTAATAGATGTAAGAAGCATTTCAAAAAGATCTCTTTTTTGCAGAACCCCGACTATAAACATGAGAGCACATATGAATAGAGCACCTAATCCAAGATATTTTCCAAGTTCTGCGAGTTTATTTTGTAGTGGGGTCTGGGTATCCACTTTTTCATCTAACATTGTTGCAATTTTACCTATTTCCGTATTCATTCCAGTATGGACAGCTACACCGACACCTCTACCATAAGTTGCGAGTGTTGACATGAAAAGCATATTTTTTTGATCACCAATCTGAATATCATCGCCAGTTAAGACTAGTAATGCATCCTTATCTACGGGCACAGATTCACCTGTAAGTGTAGATTCTTCAATTTTCAAATTAGCAGTTTCAAGTAATCTTAAATCACAAGGCACATATCGTCCTGCGTCAATAATAATAATATCTCCTGGTACAACCTCTTGTGATGAAATTTCTTTTAACTGATTATCGCGTCTAACTACAGCCTTAGGTGTAGATAATTTTTTTAGTGCATCAAGAGCTTTTTCAGCTTTAGACTCTTGAATAATTCCTACAGTAGCATTAATAATAATAACGATAGCGATTATTATTGAATCACTTGTCTCACCAAGGAGGGCCGATATTATAGCAGCTACAATTAGAATGTAGATTAAAATATCATTTAATTGAGCAAAGAACATTGCGATTAGAGTTTTAGGCTTTTTAGATGCCAATTCATTTAGCCCAAATTTTTCTTTCTTTAGTTCTGCTTCTTTTTGAGAAAGCCCAGTTATTGGATCAGTCTCTAACTCTGCTAAAACTTCATTTATGGTTTTGCTAAAGAACATGAACATATCACCTCGTTTTATAGTATTTATTGCAATAGTGTAATTTGTTTAAAATAACGACAAATTATAGTTTATTGCTTTTTTATTGTATATGTTAATCGAAAAATCCCCCACTTTGCAATTGAATTATTCCTCCACCTAATTAGTAATTGAGAGTTTATATGTGGGTTGGCGAAGCGTACCATTTACATTGAGGGTGATTGTGATAGCCTATATATGTTGCAGAGCCATTTGTTAATGGCCAATATTCATAAGAACAGAGGCTCAATGTCAATGGCAACCCATAA
>DAVZGU010000152.1:0-5346 GCA_052274215.1 Clostridium sp.
GAATTGTCATTAACAAGATAGGTCCAAGTTGAAGACGGTGGCTTTATCCGCTGTTCTAAGTTAATGAGTCCCTGTTTTGATAAATCTAACGCTTCAAAATCTTGTAAAATTCTCGTTTGTATCTCTAGCTGCAGTGTCTGAAATATGCTAGCTGTTTCCATTTGAAATGCTTGCAACGGATCTTTAAGCCTTAGTATACTTAACTTTACTCCCTCTTTAAGATATTCTACATGAGCAAGATAATCAGCCCAAACTTCATCAATATTATATAGTGCTACTTGTTTTTCAAGTTCCTTTACGGTGTCTTCACTAAAGAAATTAATTAATTTTGTAAATAGCTGTGGATTTTCAAGGCTTAATATATTAAAAGGTAAAATATCATATACTAGTTCCATTCTCCTTTGATGAACAACAAGTCGCTGATTTTCTATGATAAAGGAATACTGCCATAATGATCTACGTAAATCAGAATCTTGGCCCTGAATAATCCTCTGAACGTGATCTATTTTACTTGCTATCTTAGGATTAAGCAAAGGTTCTTCTTGCATAGAAGGTCTAATTGCCACGGGCACTATTTCATCGATACCATATCTTTTAATGAGGTCATCTTCAAGGCTTATAAAGAATTTTGACATGCCAATATCACCCTGACGTCCAGTTCTTCCTTTAAGCTGCTTATCAATGCGTTTACTCTCATACCTATTAGTACCTATAACATATAATCCTCCGAGGGAAACTATTTTATCTTTATTAGCTCCATCTAGGCCCCCAAGTTTTATATCAGCACCCCTTCCAGCCATATTAGTTGAAACAGTAACTGCATAAAGAGTACCTGCTTGTTCAATAATACGTGCTTCAAGTTCATCATTTTTTGCGTTTAAAATTTTATATTTAACGCCTATCTTATTTAATTCTTCAGCCAAATATTCTGATTCTGATACACTACAAGTGCCGATTAAAATAGGCTGTCCTGTGGTATGTACTCTTTTTATTTCTGAGCTCAAAGCTTTGTATTTGGCTTTTTTGTGCGTGAATATTACATCAGGATAATCAATTCGATTGCAAGGAATATGTGGTGGAATTACTATCACCTCCATGTCATACATCTCGCTGATTTCATTCAATGAGTCCATTGCTGTACCGGTCATCCCTGAAATTTTTTTATAAAGCAAAATGAAACTTTGCAAAGTTATCTGATTCATTATACGTCCTTTTGACTTATGGCTAAGGCACTCCTTGGCCTCAAGGGCTGCTTGAATTCCATCGGGCCAAAGCCTGTTTTCAGCGATGCGTCCAGTAAATTCGTCTACCATTTCAATTTTACCGTCTCTTACAATATAGTCTATATCCTTCTTCAATAAAGCAATTACATGAAGAATATTGTGTACTTCACTTAATAATTTAAAGTTTTCTTCTGCATATAAATTTTCACAATTAAGCATAGCTTCTGCTCGAAGTAGTCCTTTATTAGTCAAAAATACGTTCCTTTTAACTTCATCTTTCTCATAGTCAACTTCAGGCTCTAGTTTTCTTAGAGCTTCCATTGTTAAACAAAGAGTATCATCAGCGGCGTTCCCTCCTGTTGCAATAACTAATGGTATTCTGGCTTCATCAATTATTATGGAATCTGCCTCGTCTATTATGGCAAAATTAAATGGACGTAGCATAATTTCACTTTTTTTATAAGAAAGTGAATCCATTAAATAATCAAATCCAGCTACTTTGGCAGTTACATATGTAACATCACAATCATAAGCCCTTTGCTTTTCATGCCGTTTCATACTTTCTTGTACGAACCCCACAGTTAATCCAAGCATTTCATATACAGGTCCCATCCAAGTTGCATCCCTACGCGCTAAGTAATCATTAAAAGTTAGTATATGACATCCACTACCTGTAAGTGCATTTAAGAATGCAGGAAACACCGCAGCTAAAGTCTTCCCTTCGCCGGTCTGCATCTCTATTAATCTTCCATTATGCATAGATATGCCAGCAATCAGCTGCTCGTCGTAAGTAATGAGCCCTAGTACTCTTTTAACCGCCTGTTTTGTAAGTGCGAAGGCTTCTATAATTATGTCATTCATAGATGTACCCTCTAAAAGCTTACTCCTGAGCTCATGTGATTTATTTAGAAATTCTGTATTATCTAATGAATCAAATCTATGACGATTTATTTGTTCTACTATTTTTTCATAGTTATTGTATTCTGCCTTATTTACTAAATCATGAAATTTTTTTCTAATACTAATGGACATATGGATCACCACTCTTTCAATATAAAATAATTTGATTTTCGATTATTCCATTCACTAAAGTTGTTTCCTATTTTCATATCACCATTAGTATAGCTAAGCTCAACAAATAATTCCATAGCACAATTTCTAATAGTTTTCTCAATGTATTTTAGTATTATTGGTATAACAACACCTCTTATTATCAATTGCAGTTAATTTAAAGTATAACATTATTGTATACTCTTTTTTTTATTTGTAAATGAGCTTTAATATTTTAGGAAATTTACTGTGTATATAATACAGTCTTTTTAACTTGTCCATTAATTTATAACGCTTATCTAATAATATTTATTATATTATTCTTTTTACAATTATGTACCATGGATTACTGTTTTTTAGAGTGGGTGAACTATAAGATATTTATCCATTTTATGTATTAATATGGGTTTTGTCGGAAATGTTGGCACCACCCCTAATATGTCTTAAATATTAGTTCATAAAATATGAACAATATTCTTAAACATACTGAATAATTGATTTACCTATGATTACATTTTTGCTTTTCAGTGCATGACACAGATGCTTCTATTACCTCAATATAAGAATAAAGTTATTTCTGTCTAATTTTATCTTTATGATCTGAATATTTAGATCTCTTTTTTGCAAGTTTTGGATCGCTTAGAATATAATTTTTTAAATCACTAAAGTTAAATGGAGAAATAGGTGTAAGATATGGTTCTCCATAGCTTTCAACTGAAAGTATGGTAGTAAAGATAATACAAAGCCCCATTACAAATCCATACAAACCGAAAACTCCGGATAATATTATAAGCATACATTTAAGTATTCTAAAAGGAGCTATTAGAGTATAGTCCGGGGATATGAAAGAGCACATTGTAGTTAAAGATACTATAATAACCAGCAGGGAACTAACAAGTCCTGCTGAGACGGCTGCTTGCCCAATAACAATTGTTCCAACAATACCAATGGCAGGACCTATTTGTTTAGGAAGTCTTATGCTTGATTCTCTAAGTATTTCAGCTACGAATTCCATTAAGAAGACTTCTATAAGCGAGTTAAAAGGAACAGAAATCCTTGATTGAGCTAATATTAGAACATATGCTGCTGGAAGAACATCCGAATGAAAACTAACAAAGACAATATATAATGAAGATAATGTTAAAAACAAAGACAATGCTGTTATTCTTATGATTTTTGACAATATTCCTAAATAAATATTGTCATAATGATCATCTCCTGAATCTAAAAATTCAAAAAAACCCATAGGAATAATTAATGCCAAATTACTACCTTCAACAATGATACATATTTTTCCATCTAACATAGAGGCACATGCCTTATCGGACCTTTCGGTAATTCCAATTTGGGAAAATAAATTATAAGGCTTGTTTTTTAGGAATTTTTGAACATACCCAGATTCAATCACTCCATCTATATCAATATTCCTTAATTTATTTTCTACCTCATTAACATATTTAGGGTTTGCAATATCATTGATATAAACAACTGCTACTGCAGTTTTAGTTCTTCTTCCCAGGGAAAAATTATCTACCTTAAGAGACGTATCTTTTATTCTATAACGTATTAAAGATAAATTAGAATCAAAATTTTCATTAAATGCATCCTTGGGTGTCCTAAGTCCACTTTCCAATTCTGGTGATGGTATACTTCTTTTTTCAATTTTCTTTGTATTGGCTATTATATATTTTTCATCATCAGGTATAAGTATAATCGTATTACCTTTTAAAATATAATCAACTATCTTGTTTTCGTCATAATCAAGACTAATCTCATCAATAAAGATAATTGAATCAAATATTAAATCTATTGTTAGCTTTTCATTAATTTTATTCTGTAAAATTGGTTTAATAATGCTATTAGAAATACCTTCTCTATCTGTAATAGCTTTTAAATATAATGTGTATACTTCTGTACTTGAAATACATAGTTTCCTAACTGATATGCCTATGTCATCTTTCTTTATTTTATTTAATTTATCAAAAAATCCATTAGTGCTTGTCATGCTATCCACCCTTTATCATTTACTTTTAGCATTGGTATCTTTCAAACCCGTATTAATAATTTTTGTTTTAACATTAACATTTACTTCTGCACTGGTATATTTATCTTCCCAGTTTATTTTTTTATAAATCTTAGGATTCTGAGCCCTAAAATATTTTATAAATTCAAAGGTGTCACAGCCATAATCATTTTGAGACTTATTTATAATATCAACAATATCCTTTTTTACCTTTTCAGATATTTTATTCTCTAGTTCTTTGTTAAGTTGCTTACTAATTGGCTCCAATTTGTATTGATATTGAAGTGATGTGCTTAAATTTAGATCAATATTAATAATAACTTTTTTATCTCTGTAATCTGTGGTTATATTTCTTTTTTTTACAGTTACTTTAAAAATATACTTCTTTTTATCATCCTTTAGAGAAATATTCTCTGCTAATACCGGTTTTTCATTTAGTAAATATAATATTCCACCTGTATCTTCAAATTTTATAATATCAACTAATTTAAAATTCTTTATAACTCCAAGACCTAAGTACCTTATACTTCCTTTCTCTATCCCTATATATGGTATAAAAAAGCCAACTCCTTTATTATTTCTAAAAAAAAGCATATCCTTAGTATTTGTATATATGGCAGTACTGTCTTTAGTTAAAATTTTTATACTATCCTCAATAAAAAAACCTGTACTCAGACTTCTCTTTGATGGATAGCTTAGTATTTGTTTTGCTGGTTCTCTACTGACAACAACTATAAGAGTTTTTCTATAATCATATGTACTATCAATTCTGTTTAAATAACTAAGTATTCCATCCTCAGCATATGATTTTCCAAAGACTACCACTCTTGTTTCCCCTAAATAGAAACTGTGGCTAGCTTCTTGCTCTATGTTTAATCTAGCACTTTCTGCGTCTTTACCTATACCTGAATATTGAAAAAGACTTTGTTGTTGGGATTGTGTTCCTTTTTCTCCAGTAAAACCTACAAACTCTGTAGATTCACCTGTAACTTCAACATTGTTATCTACTTTATCCACCCCAGATGAAAGTATAAAACTTTTTTTATTAAT
>DAVZGU010000153.1:0-5326 GCA_052274215.1 Clostridium sp.
CATAAATTCAACAAATTCCTCAGGATTAACTCCCTTTAATTTTTGTGAAAATAAAAAAATCAAAGATATTTTAATAAAATACGGTGGAAACAAACAAGTTTCAAAGAGTAACCCGTGAGTAGATATGTCCGGGACAAGGTGTCGACATAATTGATGCGTAGTAGCAATTAATTTAATAGAAGCTGGAAGGAGCATTTAATTTAAAATACAAGATATATATTGTTGAAAATGGGGAGACTTTCCTTTTGAAATATCATTAAAATATGAAATATAGTGAATTTCTTGAATAAATTGTTTATAATAAGATTATAAGAAGGTGAATTTATGAAAAAAGGTTTCACAATGATTTTTACTAAAACGTTTTTGGCAATTGTTATTTTTACTCTCTCTACATTTGGACAACAAGCATATGCTTCGGGAACTAAAACATATAATTTATCTGGATATGCTATCAATGTAATAGTAAATAAGGACGGTTCAGCTAACTTTGAAGAGCGGCTTACTTATAATTTCGACGGCAAGTTTAATGGAGTTACTAGAGATGTTGATTTTTCTCTTACAAAAGGCTTAAAAGACAAAAAAGTTTATGTACTGGAAAATGATAATTTGAAAGAACTTCAGCTAAATCCAGGTAATTCTCTTGATGCCACAGGCAAACCAGGCACCTATAACTTTATAGAGGAAGGAACCTTGGCAAAGCTTAAGCTTTTTGAGGTTTCAGAAAATCAAGAAAAAACCTTTGTTATAAAATACAAGTTAATTGATGCTGTTACAAAATATAAGGACACTGCAGAGTTTAACAGAAAGATAGTTGACTCTAGGTGGAAAACTAGATTGGATAACATAAAAATAAAAATAACACTTCCCCCTGGAGCTACAAAAGAAGAATTAAAAATATTTGCTCATGGGCCCCTTATAGGCGAATCTTCCATATTAGATGGCCGTACTGTAGATTTTACTGTGCCTACAGTGTCACCGGGTACTTTTATAGAAACCCTGGTTTTATTTCCTATAAAGCTTGTTCCTGGATCAAGTAATGTAGTAGATGAAACTGCACTACCTAGAATAATGGCAAATGAAGCTACCCTTGCGGATGAAGCAAATAAAACAAGAGAGGAATCAAGGAAGCAGGTGCAGCAGCGGGTTGAAATGCAAACGCAGCGTAAATCTGTAGGCAACCCTCTAGCAATAGTTCTCATACTGTTATGGTTTCCAATAATTTATTATATATATATAAAATATGATAAAGAGATTAAACCAAACTTTTATGGCAAGTATTACAGGGAGCTTCCGGGTGATTATACCCCCGCAGAAATGAGTGTTTTAATGTCCTTTGGCAAAGTAAATACTAGAGATGTAATGGCTACCCTTATGGATCTTACAAGAAAGAAGCAACTTATAATTTCTCAAAATAAGATTAGTAAAAAGGGCTTCTTTAATAGTAAGGAAATAGATAAATATGTAATTACCTTAAATGAAAAAGCACCATCAATAACTTTAAAGAGGCACGAAGAGTTTTTGATAAGCTGGTTTATAGGTAAAATAGGAAATGGAAATTATGTTTCCCTTGATGAAATAAAGGATTATGTTAAAGAAAAGAGTGAAGCACTAAAATTTAAAACTGATTATGATAAATGGAATACACTCGTATGCGAGGAAGCTGCTAAAAATGATTTTTTTGATCAAACCTGTAAAAAGGGAATCTTAATTGGTATATTAGCAGGATTTACTTATTTATTAATTGGAATAGCTGTTACATTACTAATGTTTACTCCAATTGCTATAGTTGCTATAATTCAAGGGGTTATAATGGTGATTTCCTCAACATTAATAAAAAGAAGAACAGCATATGGTAATGAACAACATGCAATGTGGCAATCCTTCAAAAACTTTTTAAAAGACTTCAGCAGGTTAGATAAAGCTGAAATTCCGTCTATTATATTATGGGAACACTATCTTGTTTACGCCATTTCTCTTGGCGTAGCAAAGGAAGTTATAAAACAGCTTCCTATTGTTTTCAGGGATGAAGATCTAAATAATAATCATCTCACCTATATGTATGGAGCAAGCTATGGTTACTTTAGTGGCTTTGGTGCAATGTTTGATGATACTATCCATACCGTGGAGGGTGCAATTTCCACAGCACAAAGCGTTGCAAGTTCTCAAAATTCATCATCTTCTGGTGGGGGTGGAGGCTTTAGTGGCGGTAGTTCCGGTGGAGGTGGCGGCGGCGGTGGTGGTGGCGCATTTTAATGTGCCATAATTAAAAAAGGATAAAGGAGTGATTTTTATGTTAATTCCAATAATTATAATATCTGCGCTAGTACTGATACTTATTTTTCTTTATAATAGCCTCATAGGCAAACGTAATAAGGTGAGGAATTCCTGGAGCCAAATTGATATACAGCTAAAAAGAAGATTTGATCTTATCCCTAACCTAGTTGAAATTGTAAAAGGCTATGCTAATCATGAACGCAGTACCTTTGAAGAAGTAACCTCAGCCAGGACTAACTATCTTTCCTCAAATACACCAGATGATATGATGAAAGCTAATGGTGAGTTAACACAGGTACTTGGAAAATTGTTTGCTGTAGCAGAAGCATATCCGGAACTTAAGGCCAATACAAATTTTCTTGAGCTTCAGGGCGAATTGTCAAAAACAGAAGATAAAATTAGCTATGCAAGACAATTTTACAACGATGTGGCTATGGATTACAATAACTCTGTACAAATGTTTCCATCAAGCCTGATTGCAAGTATGTTTAGTTTCAAGGAAGAACCTTTCTTCAATGTGGATGAGAAAGAAAAAGCTACTCCGCAGATTAAGTTTTAGCAAGACAAATTGTATTCCCAATTTGTTAATGTCCCCCGGTACATTTTCCTAAATAGCTTGCGACTGAGATTGATAAAAGAGCATCCAAATGGATGCTCTTTATTGATTACTTCTTCATTTAATTCAAATTTTTCTATTAAAGATACATGAATTACCTTTAGCATAGCTTAAATATTATCAACTATTCTCAAGGGTCAGGTGTCTTAAGACTATATCTTAAACTTAAGGACTATTTCATTAAGCTTCTGAGCAAGTTCCGCTTGGCTTTGCGCCGTTAATGCCACTTGTTCTATAGCGTTTGTAGTTTCAATCATACTCTCTTTTATTGTTTCTGCTTCTTCACTTGAGTTTTGTGATGTCTGTGCCATACTTTGAACAGCTTCACTTACTTGCCCAATCGTAGCTGTAATTTCCTCAGACATAGCCGCAATTTCATCAGACACTATACTTACAAAATCTGAATCATTATAATACTGATTGCCTGTTTCTCCATAAGCATCAAATTCTGCTTGTACATCTGTATTAACAAACTTTAGTATATCACTACCTGTATCAATACTGCTTTTAAATGCCTGCTGAACTTTGACAATAGTATCTTGAATACCTGTTACTGCCTGGGCTGATTGTTCCGCAAGCTTTCTTACTTCATCTGCTACTACTGCAAACCCTTTGCCTTGTTCTCCCGCTCTAGCTGCTTCTATTGCAGCATTCAATGCAAGTAAATTGGTTTGCTCTGCTATACTTCCTATGGTATCCGCCATAACTTTTATACTATCTACTACTTTTCCATCTTCAATTGCTTTTAACATCTTATTTTGTTTTTCAACATATATTTTTTTAGTTTGCTCTAAAGCTTTTTGACTATTATTCTTAACTTCTGTAGCCCTTTCTTTAGACTGATTTGCATTATTACTTCCGTCCATAGCTTTTGAAGATAATATATTAATACTTGAATCTACCTCTTCAACAGAAGCGCTTATTTCCTCAGAGGCTGCACTGGACTCTTGAATATCCAAAGCAATAGTCCCTACTGCTTTATCAATAATTACAACTTTAGAAGATAATTCTTCAACAGTTGCTGAGAGTTCCTCTGATGATGCACTTAACTCCTGTGAATTTTCCATAATTACTTTGACTAAATTACTTATATTTTTCTGTGCAGTATTTAAGGCTACCCCAGTTTGTCCAAATTCATCTTTTCTTGTAATAACAATAGGATCAGAAAAATCATAAGACGATATTCTGTTTGCTAGGTCTTTTATTTTATTTAACGGCCCCACCATATTCTTAATTAGTATATAAGCCATAACAATTATAAATAAAAATGCTATAGTTGTATAAGTTATGTTCATATTCCTAACTTCCTTAAATTGAGATATGTTATTTGAATTAGCCTGCTGTGCTGATTTTACATTCATAGCAATTAATTCATTTAATTGTTTAAAAACAGCAGTTCTTACTTCCTCACCCTCTGTGTTGTAGATTTTAACTGCTTCATCATATTTGCCTGCTTTAGCACTTTCAATCATCTTAGAACTTAATTCATTATGTTTTGCTAATTCATTTTTAAAATCATCAGACGTTTTTGTCATTTCTTTTGCTACATCAGCATTTGATTCTCCCGGTAAATTATTATATTCCTGCATCATTTTGCTAATTCCATTTGCTAAATCATTATTAATTTTTATGTGGTTATCTAATTTCGACTTATCTTTTTCTAAAACAATTCTAACCATTTCGGCACTACCATACTCTAAACTATTTTTTATTTCTTCCAAATTCTTAATAGACATTAGATTAGCACTATATATAGACTCAGAACCATTATTTATCTTTGCTGCACCTACTGTCCCATTTGCTCCTATTAAAATAATTAAAATACAAATCACTGAAAATACTGATACAAGTTTTTTTCTTACGCTTAAGTTTATAAAAAATTTCATTTTAGCATTTACCTTCTTTCGTTATAATATTTTCTTTACACATATATTAACTATTACGCCACAAAACTTTTACTTGATTTTCTGTAATCTATCAGTATCTATAATAATTTCTGATCCATCAGTAACTAGTTCAATAAGTAATGGTTGTGTCCTATTGTGCAGCAAGTCTTTTATGTTATCAACTTCATCATTTGAGGTTATCTGTATAGCTTCTACTCCCATGGCTTCTGCAATAGAAGCTATACTTTTTTTATCAAATTTAACTTTGCCTTTGCAACTTCTACCATATAATACATTTAATCCATTATTAACAAGCCCTAACATTGAATTATTTACAACAAAGTAGATAATCGGCATATTATATTCTTTAGCTGTTAGTATTTCCATTCCATTCATGTAAAAACCACCATCACCTACCATTACAGCATATGTCCTATCAGGATTAGCTAGGTACGAACCTACAACTCCACCTACACCGGTTCCCATACATGCATAATTTATACTTGT
Source organism: Clostridium sp. (assembly GCA_052274215.1). GTDB lineage: Bacteria > Bacillota > Clostridia > Clostridiales > Clostridiaceae > Clostridium_AD. The sequence continues at coordinate 5,284 of DAVZGU010000153.1, forward strand.
TTGAAAATCCATTGTCTCTTTTATTGGCATATACTTAAATAAA
>DAVZGU010000154.1:0-5313 GCA_052274215.1 Clostridium sp.
AACCAATGAACTGTCCAGGAGGAATGCTTGTATATAAATCAGAAACTCACTCTTATAGGGATTTACCAATAAGAGCGGGAGAACTAGGAAAAGTGCACAGACATGAACTATCTGGAGCTTTGCACGGACTTATGAGAGTTAGAGCATTTACACAGGATGATGCTCATATATTCATGTTACCAGAGCAGATAAAAGATGAAATAAAGGGTGTAGTTAAACTTATAAATGAAGTTTATGGAAGGTTCGGATTTAAATATAGAGTAGAACTCTCAACAAGACCGGAAAATTCTATGGGGAGTGATGAAGAGTGGCAATTAGCAGAAAGCTCCCTTCAGGGCGCTCTCACGGAAATGAACATGGACTTTAAGATAAACGAAGGAGACGGGGCATTCTACGGACCTAAAATAGACTTTCACTTGCAAGATAGCATAGGACGGGAATGGCAATGTGGAACTATACAATTAGATTTACAGCTACCACAAAGATTTGACCTTCAATATATTGGCAGCGATGGAGAAAAGCACAGGCCAATTGTTATACACAGAGTAATTTTTGGTAGTATAGAAAGATTTATTGGCATTTTGATAGAGCATTTTGCAGGCAAGTTCCCAACATGGCTATCACCTGTTCAAGTTAAAGTACTGCCTATATCGGAGCAGTATAATGATTATGCAAAAGCTGTAGTAAATAAACTGGAAGAAAATAATATCAGGGTTAGTTTAGATGGTAGAGCAGAAAAAATAGGATATAAAATTAGAGATGCTCGAAGCGAAAGGTTGCCATATATTATTGTTGTTGGTGAAAAAGAAAAAAACTCAGCGAGTATATCCCTTAGAAGTAGAAGGAATGGTGATGAGGGCAATTGCTTAATGGAGGACTTTATTTCAAGAATAATACAGGAAATCGATATTAAAAGGCTAGATGATTAATTGTAAAAAATATGAAATTTAATTGTGACATTTCGGTTATAAATAAGATAAAACCATTCTATTAAATATAATAAGGCTACACTCCTTTTAAGATGATTTAAAGGCGTGTAGCCTTTATTAGTGATTTGCTATGTTATAATCGTTGTTGTTACATGACTACAGTTTCATTGATAGGTAAAAGATATCGAAGGGATAAATGTACCTGGTATTTTGAAAATTTCTCTTAATTTCTTTTCTTCTAGGTTATAACAATACAAGCTGTTGGGATAAGTTGTTAGCCCCATGAAGTTTGCTTCATGCGTTCCACTGGGAACTGCAACAAAGTAAATACTTTCCTCATTAGAGCTGAGACAGGCTATATATGGTTGAGAAATTTCCATAATCTTATTTGTTTTTTTTAGCTGTTCTTGAGTTAGTAAGCTACTTACTTTATTTCCATTTACAACTAACTTATAAAATCCTCTTTCAGTGTTTTTTACGCCTGCTCCTCCTAAAATTATAAAGTTACCTGATTTTGATAAAGAAATTGAATCTAATCTCATAGCATTTATCTTAGCCAACTCTTTTTTTTCACCGCCATTTGTATTCATTTCCATAATAGTGTACTTTATTTTCGAAGATTCATTTTGTTCCTCAAACCTCTTTGTTATAAATTCATTATAAGAAAATGTTAGTGCAATAATCTTATTTTTATATATATAAAAATCTTGTACAGCAATATCAGAACCAAATTCTAAAGTTTTCCCATATTTTTTATCAACATCTATTTTTGATATTTTGGGCACAGGAGAGTTTTTATCTCCACTTTTCGCAAAAATTATATTTCCCTTTTCATCACCAAAGTTTACGTTAAATTGACCTAAGGGATCATTAGTAATTTGATATGTTTCTTTGGTAGACATATTAAGCCTAAATATATCCCATGGGTTGGTTCCGATGGCGTCAGAATAAAGTAAGATATCTCCTTTAGTATTAACTTTACCGGTTACTACTACATCTCTATTGTTTAATATTTTTTGCTTTATTTGTGTCTTAGTATTTAGCAGCCATAAATCGCTTTTATTTTGAGAACTGCAAACTGTTATAACTATCCATTCGCCTTTGCTTAAATTTAGTGAGTTCTTTGACAGTGTACTATTTGTTTTATGAAAGACAAACAGTGCACTCAAAGAAATGAAAATAACTAAAATTAATATCATGCACACAATGTGCTTTTTTTTAATACTGAGAATACTTTTAATTTTACTAAGTATCAAAATACAACACCTCAAGTCGCTATTTTATAGTAAATAGGGATAAGATAAATAGAATTGATAAAAAAGAGCGAATAATATATATGATAAATGGAGAGCAATGTTTTACTTTTACTATATATATGAAGGGAATTGTGAAATAAGTCTTCTAATGTGACTGTTAAATTTAAAAAATCCTGCTAATAAAATAAATTAGCAGGATTTTTTCTAACATTTATTAATTTTCAGTTTTTAAATTTCTCATATATATTCTAAAAATAAGCTCTTCTAAAAAGTTGAACACACTTGTGGTTATCAAGTATATCCCCACTGCAATTGGAGCTGTTTTAGCAACAAACAAACCAACTACGGCCATTATTATGATATTACTCTTGCTCATTGTAGCCTGGCCTTCAATTTTCAAAAAAGGTACATATGAAAGCAAGCTTGGAGTTAAGGATACAAGCATATATATCAGTAGAACGATAAAATAACTATCTGAGATCTTAATACTAGACACCCAAGGTATAAGATATGTACCTACGCTCACAGGGATTTTATTAAATACACTCCACATAGTCATTAATATAGGAAGTTGGAGTAGTGTTACTAAGCACCCCCTCATCTATTGCTATTTTTTACCGTTTTTTCCCACACAACCAAAAGTATACTTCCAATTAGGTAGCATACAATATCTTTTATATCAAATGAAGTTCCAATAATTGTTGAAATCACTTTATTATTTTGTAAATGTAGCAAATCTACAATGTGATAATATTGAATCACTTCAACTGCTGAAGCAAAAAAGAATAGGTATACAGGTAAAAACTTTATTGATTTTTGTATAAATCCTCTTATGAAGGTGTACATTAAAATAACTACAAGAATATCTCCAATATATGGTCGAATAATGGTATCATTTATAAAAAGTGCAATAATTGTTTCCGTTATCAACAAAATAATAAAACTTAATATATACTTAATGTTTATTTTCATAAAGAACCTCTACTTTCACTCATTTATTTTAAAATAAAGAGAAAGACTTAAAGTGGTTTTACTCTAAGTCCTCCCAATACTACAGTCATTCTTGATATATTTATACAATGTATTTGCATCACTAGTACCTTTATTATATCGCAAAGCAAATGAATTACCATCATTTTCAATTTTATTTTAATTTTAATGTTATACTTGATTATATATTAGAAAATGTAATAAAGAATACATTTTGTTTTTAGCCGTAATTACGGTATGGGGGGGAACTATGAAAAAAAAATCTAATAACTTAATTATCAAACTAATTGTTGGTGTAGCACTAGGGTTAGGTATTGGTTTAGTATGTCCTAAAAGCTTAATGGTTGTAATTGTTACCATTAAATACATACTAGGACAAATAATTTTCTTTGCTGTACCACTTATCATCATTGGATTTATAGCACCATCTATCACAAAGCTAAAAACCAATGCTACAAAAATGTTAGGTATTGCTGTTATGTTAGCGTATGTATCTTCAGTCTGTGCTGCAACTATGTCAGCAGTCGCTGGATACGCAATTATACCAAATCTTTCAATAACACCTGCTACTGATGGATTAAAAGAGCTACCGGCATTAATTTTTAAGCTTGATATACCTCAAATTATGCCAGTTATGAGTGCATTAGTATTTTCTATGGTTATAGGGTTAGCTGCAACATGGACAAGTGCTAAAACAATTGAAACTGCTTTAGATGAATTTCAAAACATGGTTTTAGAAATTGTTACAAGAATAGTTATTCCTATTCTTCCTGTTTTTATAGCTTCAACATTTGCGACTCTTGCTTATGAAGGATCTGTTACTAAACAACTTCCTATTTTCTTAGGTGTCGTTTTAATAGCAATTGTTGGTCATATTATCTGGTTAACTGTTTTATACGGTATTGCGGGGGTATACTCAGGCAAAAACCCTATGTCTGTTTTAAAGCACTATGGTCCTGCATACTTAACAGCAGTTGGGACAATGTCTTCAGCTGCTACACTACCTGTTGCATTATCATGTGCAAAAAAATCAGATTCACTGAGACCAGATATGGTAGACTTTGGGATTCCTCTATTTGCAAATATTCACCTTTGTGGTTCTGTTTTAACTGAAGTTTTTTTTGTTATGACTGTTTCACAAATTCTTTACGGAAGACTTCCAAATCTTACATCCATGGTAGTATTCATTATTCTACTTGGTATTTTCGCAATCGGTGCTCCTGGTGTTCCTGGAGGAACTGTTTTGGCTTCGTTAGGGCTTATCGTAAGCGTTTTAGGTTTCAATGAAACGGGTACTGCACTAATGATTACAATTTTTGCATTGCAAGATAGTTTTGGTACTGCGTGTAATGTTACTGGTGATGGTGCGTTAACACTAATGCTTACAGGATATGCCAATAAACATAAATTATAAATATATTAAAAAACCAGGTACATCATGGAGTTATTATCTATGATGTGCCTGTTTTTTTTAGATTAGTATTTTATTAAGCTTTTAAAATATACATATAAGAATATATTATTGTAACAATAGTTTGTGATAGAGGTTGCTATAAAAAAGTGAAATTTATGTAATGAAATGAAAAATTTTACGTATTAACATATGAGATTACTTGGCCGGGTAAAAAACAAAGAAAGGAGGGCTTTAAAAAGATGAAGCAACTTGCATTGTGTGATATTTCATATAAAAAAGAAGTTACAGAAGAATTATGTAAAGAAGAATTTGCTTATATTTTTGAAATCTATTACAAAAGAGTTTATAACTATATGTATTATCGTGTTAATAGCATTGAAACGTCAGAAGACCTTACAAGTCAGGTTTTTGAAAAAATAATGTTTAAAATAGATATGTATTCTAAACATAAGTCACCTTTTGAGGTGTGGATGTTTGCTATAGCTAGAAACATAGTAAATGATTATTTTAGAAGTTTAAAAAAGCATAAATTATTCTCTATTGACACAATTAAGGACTTGGTATCAAAAGGGAAAACTCCCGAAGACATAATATTAACAGCAGAAAGTAACAGTGAAATTTCAAAGGCTTTGAAGATGCTTACTGAAAGGGATCGAAATATTGTTTCTCTTAAGTTTGGTGCAAATCTTAAAAATAAGGAGATAGCACAAATATTAAATATTAC
>DAVZGU010000155.1:0-5288 GCA_052274215.1 Clostridium sp.
ACCACCCTTTCACGGTGGTAACAGGGGTTCAATTCCCCTAGGAGTCACCATAAAAAAGCCCTTGCAAAAGCAAGGGCTTTTTTATGTCGTTATATAATAATCAGTATTTTCACATAAAATAGTATTATGAATGTGGATAATGTTGATTATTTTTATTTATTAGTGTATATTTAAAAAATGGAGATGAAATTATGTTTATAGATAAAAGGGTTTTTGTTGCCGAATTTATAAGAAGACCAAATAGATTTCAAGCTTATGTAAATCTTAATGGCGAAGAAATAATAGTACATGTTCCTAATACAGGAAGATGTAAGGAAATACTAATTCCAGGATCCACAGTTTTATTAAGAGAAGAGCTTAATCCTACTAGAAAAACATTATACGATCTAATTGCAGGATATAAAGATAATAAAATCATTAATATAGATTCACAAATTCCTAATAAAGTTGTTGAGGAGGCATTAAAAGATAAAAAGATAAAAAATTTGGTTAGATATAATATAATACAGAGAGAAAAGACTTTTGGAAATAGTAGATTTGATTTTAAACTATCTAATGACATGGATGAAGAATATTACCTTGAGGTAAAAGGGGTTACATTTGAAGTAGATGGTGAAACTAAGTTTCCAGATGCACCTACAGAGAGAGGTAGAAAACATTTATTAGAGCTTATAGAGGCTAAAAAGAGAGGATATGGAGCTGGAGTACTATTTCTTATTCAAATGAGCAATATAAAAAAATTCTCTACATATGATGATATGGATGTAGCGTTTGGAGAAGCATTAAGATTAGCATTCGAAAATGGTGTTGATATTTTTGCTTACGAATGTGAAGTTGGTGAAAAGTTTATAACTTTAAGTAATCCGGTTGAGGTTGTTTTATAACTTTAAAACAAGTAATAATTGAATTAGAATGTTAAGTAACGTGTGGATTAAGAATATAGAAATTAAGGAGGTAAAAGTTTGAAATTTATATATTGCCCAATTTGTGGAAAAAAATTAACAGAGAAAGATAGCTGGGATGAAGGGGCAGTTCCATATTGCCCTGTGGATGATATTATGTATTTCGACACACCAAAACCGTGTGTGGTAGTTGCAGTTATGAAGGGTAAAGAAATTTTACTTCTTAAACAAAATTACACTTTTAAGAATTCAAAGGTATTAGTATCAGGATATGTAAATAACGGAGAATCTGTTGAGGAAACTGTTCATAGAGAAGTTAAAGAGGAAACTGGAATAATAGTTGGAGAGATAAAATATTTGGGGAGTGATTATTTAGCTTCTAAAGAAATTATAATGCTAACTTTTATGGCTAAGTATGTTGAAGGTGAAATAAATAAGTCTCCTGAAGTTGATTGGGCTGATTGGCAAAATGTAGATGATGCCATATGTGAAATGAGTGAAGACGAAATAGGGAAAAGAGTTGTAAGAAAATTGCTGAGGGAAATTGAATATAAGGGAGAAAAGGCGTATAGATGTGATATATAGGCTAATTACGGCTATATTAAATAGAAAGAGTGAATTTTCGTAAAATAATTTAAAATCCACTGTGAAAGTTTAACGATATTTCAGAAGATTCAAAATTAATAATTGTTTAATCTTCTGAAATTGTTAAATGCAAAGTGATTTAACCTAGCTATTTAAAGTTCCTTATGGAATCCTAGTTAAAAGTATCTCTAGATACTCGCCATCTACATAATTTATGTGAGATTCATCAATCATCATACCTACAAGGGTAAGTTCTGTAGATGTATCATTATCCCCTGTAAGGTTCCAATAGTATTCTTCCATTTCATGACATCTTGGTGCAGTTAGTAATTTTTCTAAAAGCTCAAGATCTTCTTTGGATATAAAGGAAATTTGTGCCCTTATAAATATGATTATTTTTTTGTTTTCTTTAGTTATATCAATGTGAACATTATCTGAACCATGTTTATAACAATAACCCATTAATTCAGTTACTATTTTTATATTTCGTTGATCTGTATGCTTCAATGTTAATCGACATCCTTTCTAAATGCAGTGATAATTGGAATAAGGATTATACATACTATTCCTCCTGAAAAACCATTATTGTATAAATTTAAGCCACCATGAAGATAGCTAATATTCATGGACAAGCAAATGTGTAAAAATCCAGCAAGAGCACCATAAGCCCATCCAAATTGACCTGAAATAGGAGCTAACGTTGAACTAAATAAAATGCCTAATAGCATTCCAGGTGAACTGATTTGCCAAATGTTTAACAGAGATGCAAGTGTTGCACCTATCATAACAGGAAATACATTTCGTAGGTGCTTTCCAAATGCTCCAAAACCAACAATTGTTAATATTGCACCTATAGTAGGACCATTTAAAGCCCCTCCAATTAATAGTACGTAAATAGTTGAATATACACCTAGAATGCCCATGTTTATCATAGTAAGTCCACGCCCAAATAGAAGGTAATAATCACTCACTAGTCTACCAGGTTGTTCATAAAGTTTAAATAGGTTTTTAAAACTTTTATCGTTATATATGAATCCGACTATTATCATTAGTATGAATAAGGAAATTAATATTATAGAAAAAAACAAATTATTTCCTGTAGACCAAAGTAATCGACTTTCAAAGTTTATACCAAAAGCTCTTAGCAAAGACATGAGCAAGGTTGCAAGAAGGCCAGCTGCGAAACCTATATTATAAAGATTATAACCTTGGTGAAGCTTTAGACAATAAGCTGCCATTGGAGGAAAAATAAAGCCAATAAAAGTGCTTATTAATATTCCTATAATTATATTTCCTAGAACGGGTAAATGACCTAAAAACGCTAATTGATTAACGGTAGGAGATAAAGTTGTTCCAAATAGTGCTATTAGAACATAATTTATAAATTTTTCTTTTTGATATCTAGAATATAACCAAATTCCAAATATTATTGGCCAGATATTTACAATGCTTTTTCCGAAAAGAGAGAAACCAGCCATTGTAAATAGTGCGGCTACAGTGGACCCATTTGGTTTTATTCCTACATATACAAGTAGAAATATAGAGGCTAAAACTACTAAAGACATATTAAAAAAAGAAGCACCAATGCCTGCAAGTTCTATGTAATCTGTAATTAGTATATTAGATTCAAAAAGTATTTTTTTAAAGCCTATGAAGATTTCCGTTGGGGTGTCCATAACAAATGCCAAAATCATGAAAAATAAAGATAAGCAAATAAACATATAATAGGTAGAATGAATTTTCCTTCGCATCAAAGGCCTCCTTAATGTATAAACTTAAACTCTTTGTAATTATTTTATAGTAAATGCAGAATAATTACTAGTACAAATAAAATAATATAAGTATTAAGGGTAGAATTAAATAACCATTATAAGTATAATTGTAATGGGGATGTTGATAAAATATTAGTAGCTTCATAATAATTAGATTAAATATTATATTAGTGTTAATATTAAATAATTATAAAAAGAGAGAAGGATAAAAATGGAGAAAAACATTGAAGGTAAAAATTCAAGCAAAAAAGTACCTCAAATAACAGGGAATTTGAGGAGCCATATGATAGAGTTACCAAGTGCAATTAGGGATGCTAGTGGAATTGTAATATTTGGAAAAAGGTTGAAATCTTTTGTTTTTACTACAGATGTAGCAGTTATAAGAAATACAAACGCGGATGCAATTATTGCAGTATATCCATTTACACCTCAGCCCATAATAACAGAAGCCTTAGTATTAGCGGCAGATGTACCAGTGTTTTGTGGTGTTGGAGGAGGGATTACTACCGGGAGAAGGGTAACAAATTTAGCACTAGATGCTGAATTTAAAGGTGCTATGGGAGTAGTAGTTAATAGTCCTATATCAAATGATGTTATAAGACAAGTAAGGAGAACTATAGATATTCCAATAATAGTTACAGTCGTATCAGAATTTGAAGATACAGAGGCTAGGATAAATGCCGGAGCAACTATAATTAATGTTTCAGGTGCTAAAAAGACATCGTATATAGTTGGAAAAATAAGAGAAAAACATCCCGATTTTCCTATAATTGCGACAGGTGGTCCCAATAATGAAACTATAAGGGAAACTATAAAAGCAGGGGCTAATGCAATTACATATACCCCCCCAATAGTAGCAGATATTTTAAATGAAATAATGATTAAGTACAGAACGATTTACGAGACAGAGAATGAAGAAAAATAATATGTGATACATTAACTAATGATAAAAAATTTTAATTAAAGTGGTAGGTGATAAAATGGCTGTAGGTGGAGATAACTGTGATAAATGTCCTGAAGCTTCTACAAAACAGTGTAATGGCGGAGACGTGGACTGTATATGCAAAAGATGCCCAAGAAATTTAAGGCAGTGTTTAACTACAAAATATTGTAGAGAAACTGAGTCTATAATTAATATAAAAGATTACTGGTGGGAAACCCTTGAATAAGGTATTAGGATGAAAGCTCTAAAAACTTGAAGAGCATATAAAAATAATAGATTATTTAGATTATTTAGATTATTAGTTTAATAAAAGATGCTATTTTAAATAGCATCTACAAGCTACTAGAACATTTTATGTTTTAGTAGCTTTATTTAATTCGTAGGAAATTATAAAAAAAATTAAAATTATTTAGATTAGAGAAGTTTTGGTAATATATAATTTTTTAAATATGGGTCTGAAAGTTATATTAATTGTGTTAATTCTGTAAGAAGGAAATGTACAGAGGAATTATTTCATGAAATTAGGGAGATAATAAGGAGAAATTAATTAAATTTCTAAATTATAAGGAGGAACAATATTATGCCAAATATAGAACAGATGACACATGTAGCAAATAGTTGTAATGGATATGACTCGGTAGGAACAGGATTTCAATCTTCAATAGGAACATCATTTAGTAAAAGTTGTGATAATTGCCATCATTTAAAAAATAACAAATGTGAAGTTAATCTATATGACAAGGTTTTAGCAGGATTAGATCAAGGTTAATGCAAGTATTAAATCACTAATATTTTAAAGGTATTTCAGAAGGAAAGTCTCCCACTTCTATAAGTGGGAGTTACATATCATAACAAAGAGAAATCTCCTTTCGAAGTCGTCAATTAATCTTCTTCCAAGCTGAGCAGCACCGCAGGTGATGATTTAACAGTGACTTTCGCAATGCTGGTTTGAGAATATAACAAACATAATAGGTGAAATTAATTTGTTTAAACAAATAATGTTATAATAGTAATTTAAAGACATATTATAAAATATATGCTATAATAATATAGATTTGTATATTGAATATAGATCTGCGCATTAAA
>DAVZGU010000156.1:0-5287 GCA_052274215.1 Clostridium sp.
ATAAATTAAGACATTCAGCTACATCGGCATTACTTGAGCGTAATGATGTTATTGTTGTGGCCTCGGTTTCATGTATATATGGACTTGGTAACCCTGAGGAGTATAAAAAACTTACAGTGTCATTAAGGGTTGGCATGGAAAAGGATAGAAATGAAGTAATAAGACATTTAGTAGATATACAGTATGAAAGAAATGATATTAATTTTATTCGCGGAACATTTAGAGTGAGAGGTGACACTATAGATATATTCCCTGCTTCATCGTCAAGTGAAGGAATTAGGGTAGAGTTTTTTGGAGATGAGATAGAAAAGATTAGATCATTTGATTCGCTTACAGGAGAAATGATTGGAACTCGTAAACATGTATCTATTTTCCCGGCTTCCCATTTTGCTACATCAAAAGATAAATTAGAACTTGGCATAGCTCAAATAGAGCAGGAGCTTGAGGCGAGGTTAAAGGAACTTATTTCAGAGGATAAAGCTTTAGAGGCACAAAGACTTAAGCAAAGAACAAACTATGATATTGAAATGATGAGAGAGGTTGGTTACTGTACTGGTATAGAGAACTATTCTAGAATTTTAGATGGTAGGGCTGCTGGAACAGCACCTCAAACATTGATGCATTATTTCCCAAAGGATTTCTTAATGTTTATAGATGAGAGTCATGTAACTCTTCCACAGGTTAGAGCTATGTTTGGTGGGGATAAATCAAGAAAGACTAATTTAATTGAATATGGATTTAGACTTAAGTCAGCCTATGATAATAGACCACTAACTTTTCAAGAGTTTGAGGGTAGTATGAATGAAACAATTTTTGTAAGTGCAACTCCAAACGTTTATGAAGCAGAACATAGTGAGAATGTGGCAGAACAAGTAATAAGACCTACGGGATTATTGGATCCTGAAATAGTTATAAGGCCTGTTAAGGGACAAATAGATGATTTATATGCGAACATTCAGGAAACAATAAAAAGAGGCTTTAGAGTTTTAGTTACAACCCTTACAAAAAAAATGTCAGAGGATTTGACTAAATACTTTAAAGAAATGGATATGAAAATTACATATTTACATTCGGATATTGATACCATAGAAAGAATGAAAATTATCCAAGATCTTAGGCTAGGTACTTTTGATGTGCTGGTAGGTATAAATCTTTTAAGAGAAGGGTTAGACATTCCAGAAGTAGCTCTTGTTGCAATACTCGATGCAGATAAAGAAGGATTTTTACGTTCTGAAACCTCATTAATTCAAACAATAGGAAGAGCTGCAAGAAATTCAGAGAGTAAGGTAATAATGTATGCAGACAAAATCACAAAGTCTATGAAAAAGGCTATGGATGAAACTACAAGACGTAGAGGAATTCAGATGGAATATAATGAAGAGCATGATATAGTGCCAACCACTATTGTAAAAGATATTAGAGAAGTAATCGGATCTATAACAGTTGCTGAGGATAAAGAGGTATATGAAACCCTTGAAGCTGCAATGGATGCAAATTACGATGAAACTAAAAAATTAATGGATAAGTATGAAAATGAGATGAAGCAAGCAGCTAAGGATTTACATTTTGAAAGAGCGGCGCAGATTCGCGATATAATTTATAAACTAAAGAAGCAGATTAAAAACATATAATTTTTTTGTAACAGAGGAGGAAAACATGAGGGATAAAATTTTTATAAAGGGTGCTAAGGTTCACAATTTGAAAAATGTTGATTTGGAGATACCGAGAGATAAATTTGTAGTGTTTACTGGACTTTCAGGGTCTGGTAAATCTTCACTTGCTTTTGATACATTATATGCAGAGGGACAAAGAAGGTACGTGGAGTCATTATCTGCCTATGCAAGACAGTTTTTAGGTAATATGGATAAGCCAGATGTTGAATATATAGAGGGGTTATCTCCTGCTATTTCTATAGATCAGAAAACTACTAACAGAAATCCACGTTCTACAGTGGGTACTGTAACTGAGATTTATGATTATTTGAGACTTCTTTATGCTAAAGTAGGGACGCCTCATTGTCCTAAATGTGGCAAGGAGATTTCTCAGCAAACTGTAGATCAGATGGTGGATAGAATAATGGATATGCCAGAGAAAACCAAGATTTCAATTTTATCTCCTGTGATAAGGGGAAAAAAGGGTGAGCATGTCAAGATAATAGAAAATATTAAAAAAAATGGTTTCGTTCGCGCTAGGATAGATGGTAATACGGTAGAGCTTATGGAAGAAGAAATAAAACTCGCAAAGACTAAGAAACATAATATAGAGATAGTAATAGACAGAATTTCTGTAAAAGAAGAAGTTCGAGGGAGGCTTTCTGAATCTTTAGAGAGTGCATTAAAACTAGCGGAGGGGACTGCAATTGCTAGCATTTCCGGTGGTGAAGATATTCTTTTTAGTGAGCATTTTGCTTGCATTGATTGCGGCATTAGCCTTGGAGAATTGGCTCCTAGGATGTTTTCTTTTAACTCTCCATATGGTAAGTGCGACACTTGCGATGGTCTTGGTACCCTTATGGAAATTGATGAGGATTTAATAATACCAGACAGAAGCAAGAGTATCAAAGGGGGCGCTATTATGTCTTTTGGGGAGGGTAGCCTTAAAGAGGATTCTTGGACCTTTTCGGTACTCCGGGCATTAAGCGCGAAATATAAGTTTGATTTAGATACACCTATAGAAGACTATGAACCAGAGATTCTTAAAATATTACTATATGGGACTAATGGAGAAAAAGTTAAGGTAGATTATGTTAAGGAGTATAGGACAGGCACATTTAATCATTCTTATGAAGGCATTATAAACAATTTAAAAAGACGATATTTTGAAACATCGTCTGATTATATAAAAAGAGAAGTTGAACAATATATGGGGGATAATGCATGCCCTAAATGTAAGGGCGCAAGGTTAAGCCCAGAGGCACTAGCCGTAACTGTTGGGGATAAGAATATAAGCGAGTTTTGTCAATTGTCTATTGTAGATGAAGTTATAGTTTTAAAAGATATCAAATTATCAGAGAAAAATAAGATTATATCTAATCAGATTTTTAAGGAAATAAATGATAGACTTAATTTTTTAAAGGATGTAGGACTTGATTATTTGAATTTATCTAGAGCGGCAGGTACATTGTCTGGTGGAGAAGCACAGAGAATAAGGCTAGCTACTCAGATAGGATCAAGCCTAATGGGAGTTTTATATATTTTAGATGAGCCTAGTATTGGTCTTCATCAAAGGGATAATGATAAACTTATTAAGACATTAAAACATTTAAGAGATATAGGTAATACCTTGATAGTCGTAGAGCATGATGAGGACACTATGAAGGCAGCAGATTTTATTGTAGATGTTGGGCCAGCAGCTGGTGAACATGGTGGAGAAATTGTGGCTACCGGAACAATTGAGGACATAAAAAACTGTGAAAGGTCAATTACAGGTCAATATTTAAGTGGTAAAAAGAAAATTGATGTTCCAAAGGTGACGAGAGTATCTGATGGACATAGTATAAAAATACTTAATGCAAGGCAAAATAACCTTAAGAATGTAAGCGTGGACTTTCCACTAGGTGTATTCACTGCGGTAACTGGTGTTTCAGGTTCTGGAAAGAGTACTTTAGTTAATGAAATTCTATACAAAGGTCTTAACAAGAAGGTGAATAAATCTAAAAAGAATCCAGGGCTTCATAAAGATATTTTAGGGTACGAGAATATAGATAAAATTATAAACATTGACCAAGGTCCTATAGGACGCACTCCAAGGTCTAATCCAGCTACATATACGGGAGTATTTGATGTAATTCGCGATGTTTTCGCAATGAGCCCAGAATCTAAAATACGGGGTTATAAGCCAGGTAGATTTAGCTTTAATGTAAAAGGTGGAAGATGTGAGGCTTGCAAGGGTGATGGAATAATTAAAATAGAAATGCAATTTTTATCTGATGTGTATGTGCCTTGTGAGGTTTGCAAAGGAAAAAGATATAATAGAGAGACTTTAGAGGTTAAGTATAAAGGAAAAAACATTGATGAAATTTTAAATATGACTGTTGAGGAAGCTGTAAAGTTCTTTGAAAATATTCCAAGGATTTATAGTAAATTTCAAACACTTATGGATGTTGGACTTGGATATGTAAGGCTGGGTCAACCATCCACGCAATTATCTGGTGGAGAGGCTCAAAGAATTAAACTTGCTTCTGAATTATCTAAGAGAAGTACTGGCAAGACCTTTTATATTTTAGATGAGCCTACTACAGGACTTCACATTGATGATGTTAGTAAACTTATTAAAATACTTCAAAGACTTGTAGATTCAGGAAATACAGTAGTTGTAATTGAGCATAATTTAGACGTTATAAAGTGCGCGGACTATGTTATAGACTTAGGCCCTGAGGGCGGAGATAAGGGTGGCAGCATTTTGTGCAGTGGGACCCCAAAAGAAATATCTTTAAATGTAAATTCATATACAGGACAATATCTTAAAAAAATGTTATAATTCATATTAAGCTAGCATACCAATTTAATGATATTTCAGAGGGAAGTCTCCCACACTTATAGAAGTGGGGGGATAATAATTAATAATTGTTATCTGCTCCAGAGGTCTACAAAGGGGTAAATCTCCTTCTGAAATCGTCAATTTATCTTCTGCGAAGATATGCAGCTCTGCAGGAGATAATTTAATGCTAGTATTTGATTATGATTTAAAGAGGAGAAAGTGAGTTATGGCTAATATAAGCTTGTTTTTGAGATATGCAATTATAGCGATTATTTACATTATAATAATATTTGCTTTGAGAATAATGTATAAAGACATGAAAGGCGGTGCAAAGAAGAAACCAATTATTAAGAAAACTATGGGGCTTGAGGTTATAGAAAGAGGAGAAAATTTTAATTTAAGAATCGGTGCGGTTATTCCTCTAAATGATGTGCTTACCATAGGTAGAAAGGGAGATAATCTTTTAATATTGGGGGACAAATACGTGTCATCTCAGCATGCAAGAATATATCTTAAAAATACAGATTATATTTTGCAAGATCTGAGAAGTACTAATGGAACCCTTAAAAACAACAAAAAAGTAACGGACAAGGTAGCTATAAAAAAGGGCGATGAAATTAAAATAGGAACTTCAATTTTTAAAGTTATAGGGTAAATTATGAGTGCGAGCGAGGTGATAGTATGGAAAAGATAAAGGAAGAGCGGAAGCTTCTAAGGTATACTTATCTTTTATGCATAGTTTTATTTATTAATATGTTTTTTATTGGCAAGGATGGGTTTGATAAAGGTGCAATAATAATGGGCGCAA